>CAZEQD010000071.1:0-9562 GCA_964514305.1 uncultured Eubacteriales bacterium | reverse complement strand
TGACCCCATAAGTATCAATTACCCCACTTTTCGTAACAGAGCCCATTTATGCTTGCATCAAAAAAAAATTTATGTCATCATTTAAATTCATCAATTATCAAAAATTAATTTTTTCAGGAGGCAAAAATGTCCATCTTAGATAATTTAAAACCAGCTTCTCTCTGGAAGCATTTCCAAAAAATATTAACCATTCCTCATTGTTCAGGCAACGAAAAAGCCTTGGGTGACTACATCATATCCCTCGCTAAAGCCAATAATTTGTCCTGGAAACGAGACAAAGTAGGAAATGTGGTTGTGGCCAAAAAAGCTTCTCCAGGCCATGAACAAGCTGAAACGGTCATCCTCCAGGGCCATCTGGATATGGTTTGTGAAAAAAACTCAGATGTTGCTCACGACTTCAGTCAGGATCCTATCCAGGCTGAAATTAAAAGAGAATGGGTTCAAGCTAAAGGAACAACCTTAGGTTCAGACAATGGTATTGGTGTAGCTGCCTCTCTGGCAATTATGGAAGATAGTTCTTTGGTTCATGGACCACTGGAATTTCTTTTTACAGTCGATGAAGAAACAGGGCTAACTGGGGCCACCAAAATAGAACCTGGCTTTTTAAAGGGAAAAAAGCTTTTAAACTTAGATAGCGAAGATGAAGGAGTCTTTACTATAGGCTGTGCTGGTGGAGCTGATTCAGAAATTCAGGTTCCTCTTAAAAGGGAGAAAAGTAAAGGAGAGTTATACAGGCTTAAAATCTTTGGTTTCAGAGGAGGCCACTCAGGTGTTGACATTAATGAAGGTAGGGGCAACGCCATAAAGCTCATAGTTCGTCTTTTGTGGCAGGCTCAAAAAGAATTCGATTTTTCTCTGGTTCGTCTGGAGGGAGGAAACAAGAGAAATGCTATTCCCCGAGAGGCTTGGGCTGATTTTTATCTTAAATCTGGTCAGTTTGAGGCTTTTAAAGCTTTTACCCAGCAGGCCTTTGAAAAAATAAAATTTGAGTTTCAGGCAGTAGAAAAAGAGGCTAATTTCTCGCTCGAACAATCAGGCGGAGAAAAAGATGCGCCCCTTTCTTCTCTATCGCAAAAAAATCTTATCAACCTTCTCTTTGGTTTACCTCATGGAGTCCTGTCCATGCATCCCGAAATGCGCGATTTAGTAGAAACTTCAACCAATTTAGCTGTTATTCACACTCACTCTAAGCAGGCTGAAATTATATGTTCCAGCCGCAGTTCAGTAGCCTCAGCTTTAGAAGCGACCAGGAATATGATAGCAGCTTTGGCTGAATTAGCAGCCGCTTCAATCAATCAGCCTGAAGGCTATCCGGGCTGGACACCCAATCTTGAATCACCTCTGCTTAAAACACTAAAAGAAGTTTACCGCCAAATTTTTGGCCAGGAGCCAGAGGTTGGGGCTATTCATGCCGGTCTTGAATGTGGTATTCTCGGCCAAAAATTTCCAGGTATGGATATGATCTCTTTTGGCCCGACCATCGAACATCCCCACTCTCCAGAAGAAAGGGTGAACATTCCTTCGGTTGAAAAATTCTGGAAATTTTTAACGGAAGTTCTCAAAAAACTTGCTTAAGGAAAAAACTATTTAATCCAGCCTAGCTCACTAAACTGAGGAAAACCCGAATATGTCAGCCCCCAATAGGCGATTCAATTAGATTTTTTAAATGTTCCTGGGCCCAGTTTGGATTCGAGTCCTTCAAATCGATACAAAGCCATCTTCCTCTCCAATTTAAAAATTAGACAGAATTATCTTCGTAAAACTATTTTTTTTACACCTTGAACTTGCCTGAAATTAGCGCCCTGGCTGATGCTTCTCAAAACCAAATCCCGATCTACTACTACAGATCCAGCTATTGTATTAAAGCCATAATCAAATAAAACAGGCGACAAGGGAGTACTTGGTCCCAACATTATCTTATAGGCCTGAGGAGCCACTAGAGCCAGAATGCCTCCTAAAGTATGATTAATTAATGTGGTGCTGGTAATGGCCACTACCTCTGCTTGAGGAAGTAAGGTCTCAATCTCTTTTCCTGTTAAGTCACCAGGACGGCCACGCCCTGGCAACTCGAACACCCATAATTTTTCCGCTATTGTCCGTAGTTTATTAACAAATGGGAAGTGTCCAATAACTGCAATCCGCTTTCCCCTTCCTCTAAAAACTATCTCTTCTTCTGCATTTAACTCTAAGTATCTGGATTTACCGACAGATATGATGGAATTTATAGAAGCAAGACCAATAGAGGCCTCCAGGATCCGAGGTGAAAATGATAGCTGAGCTAACTCTTTTGCTCCTGAAGGAAGCAGATTTCCAGCCTGTTCCACCTGATTTCTATCAGAGACAGGGATTAATACTGCTAGAGTAGAAGCAAGTCCGCAACTTAATGAAGTTACAGCAGTCCAGTAAACACAAGTACGAATATCCGAAACTTGATAGTCATTTTTTAATGAGAATAGAATGTCTTTAATTAAAGCCTTGCTTTTTTCCATTTATCCAAAATACACAAAGCCAATAAAGTCTGAGCTTACACTTTTAGAAAGCTATATGTTTTTGGCCTTTTTCCTACAAACTGGAACCATCCATTTCTAGCGATGGCTGCCACAATGTCCTCCTCTTTTAAGTGATGATCGCTAACAGAAAGTCTTCCCTCTGGTTTTAATACACGATAAACTTCCTTTAAAACATCATCAGGCTTAGCTAATTCATGTAAAGTATCATACAAAAGAACCAAATCAAGACAGGAATCGCTAAGCTCTATTTTATCTTTTGAAAGGATAGTGATGACATTCTTTAGCTTTTTTCTGAGCGCTAACTTTTCAACCTTCTTAAGGGCTAAGGGATTTATATCCAAAGCATAAATCTTTCCCTGAGGTCCAACCATTTCAGCTAGAGGCTCAATATAGCTGCCAGGACCACAACCGAAATCAAGAACTTTAAAGCCTTCTTTTATACCTACTTCCTCCAAAATTTTTTTTCTGGGCTGCAAAAAATCTCTGATTTTAAAAGAAAGCGACATCAATTTAAAATGAAAATTTGAGGTTTCATCAGTCATAATATTTCTCCTTTCTGCCGAAAAAGGATCAAACCGCTCTTCATTCTATTTTTTTAGCTTCCATCTTTATTCTCTTTTCTCTTAAGATAAGGCCGCTGATTTTCCCTTGATTATCTCTGACAAACTGAATCTGAATGTAAGGATCTGTAGCAAAGAATATAGTCTGGCTTTCCACATAAAATTTAGTAGGAGCCTGACCGGTAGGTTTAACAATTAAGGTATAATCCTGATGAGTAATATCCAGGTAATAATCCGTACTGACTTGGTAACGCCCCACATATTGGTCATAGATGGACGGCTGCAGTCTATAGAGAGGTTTTACTTCTGGCTTAAAATGGGGCCAACCATAAGCAGCTGAAATTGCCCGCAAAATTTCATCAATGAGATAACCACCATTATCGCTGTTAGTCATAATTACAGCACCCTGGCCTCTAACAGGGTAACCTACCAAAAAACAATCAAATCCTTTGTTATGACCGCTTTGATAAAAATGGAGGCTGTCTCCTTCACCTTCCACTTTGAAACCAAACCCCTGGTTGCCAACCTGAGCTGTAAGCATAGCTTGGGCAAAAGTCGGAAAAATTAGCCTGGAAGTATGTCCCATAGCACTGGACATAATCTCCACGGCCAGCTGGGCCAGGTCAGAGGCCGTTGCCCAGAGACCAGTCGCAGCCAGCTCAGGATATAAATAATATTTTTCCTCTAAAGGATCGCCCTGGCGCAGGTGTCCGCAAGCAGCTCGCTGGCTGAGCTGAGGAGGGAGTGGACACCAGAATCCACTGTTGTCCATCTCTAAAGGCCTGAAAATTGCCTCTTTCATAAACTGAGGAAATGATTTTTTCTCCAGCTCCTCAATCAACCGCTGCAAAATTAGATAACCAGCTTCAGAATACCTAATTTCTGAGCCAGGGACTAAAGAAATCCAAGGCCGAGGAGTCTTAGCTGGCTTTTCGCCTCGAAGGATTTGCTCCAGACTCGGTAATTCCTCAGAAAACTTATAACCCGGGTATTCAACCTCGGCCAGGCCAGCGCTATGAGTCAAGAGTTGCTGCAGGCTTATTTTAGGCCTTCCTCTTTTTTGGGGCAGCAGTACATTCCAGCTCCGGACTCTTGCCCCAAGATCATCATCAAGTTGGAGGCGGCCTTGCTGGACTAAATAGAGAGCGGCCAAAGCTGAAACAGATTGGCTGAGAGAAGCAGCTTGAAAGAGAGTATCAACAGTTGCTGGTTCGGGAATTTCAATATTTTTTCGACCATAAGCCCTGGCCCAGTCCAGGTGAAATTTGTCTATAACAGCTATACTGACTGCCGGTACTCGGTAATATTTCATCCGCTGGCTGAGTTTCATTCTCTCAGGCTTTTGACCTTTAAAAACAACTGCCTTAAGGAGACCTTTTTCTACAGATTTTATTCTTCGCTTTCTAATAGAATGATAAGTCTCACACTGAGCAAGAAACAAAAAAATTAAAACCATAATCCCAGCCCAAAAAGAAAATTTTATTTTTTCCCTCTTTAAGCTAAATCTTTCAAACTTCATTTTGTTGGTCTTAATAAATACTTTTAATTTCGATTAGGTTAACTTTCCCCTGCTGAATGTCCTCCTTTAAACTTTCTTTAATTTCTCCTTTGGCCGAAAAATAGAGCACCTGCCAGCCTAATCTGGATATCTCTTTCAGCATCTCCAGTTGGCTTTTCAATCTGATGGGATCAGCTTTGACAAAGGGATCATCAAGAATAAAAAAACCCTTATTTTTATTTAAAAGTTTTTCACCTAAGGCAAGTCGGATGGAAAAATAAAGCTGATCGTAAGTGCCAGCCGATAATTGATTGGTTTCTAAAACTTGACCATTTTTAAGTTGAACCTGGATGCGACTACTGTCTTGATTAAAGCTTACTTCCTGATAAATTCCGCCAGTAATTTTATTAAAATAGGCAGTCACAGGGCTTTGGCGGCCAAATAGTTGAGCCACTTTTTCTCTCTCTTCCTTTTCAACATCTTCAAAAATCCTGAGAGCGGCCAGGACGGCTTGCTTCCGCTTTTCATTTTCTTCAATAAACTCAAATAATTTACTTTTTACTGCCTCCAAGTCAACTGAAGTTTGACAGTAAAGATACTCATCGTCCATCTGCAAAATTCTATTTGCCTCTCTTTCTATTTCTGATAGTTGTTGCTGAATAGATTTAAGCTTTTCTTTTGTTTCCTCCAAGCTTTTTTTGGTGATTTCTATTTTTTTCTTGAGCTCTGTTTCAGTTTCCTCATCATATCTTAAATCTTTGGCTTGATCTTTATACCTCTCCATTCTTTTAATTTCTTTTTCCCAATATAAAACACTCCTTTCCAAAGGAGCCTGTTCGGCTTCAAAAAAGTTTTCCAAAACACTCTGCTGGCTAGCCAGAATGCGCTTTTGCTCCTGTTTAATCTTCAATTTTTCTGAGTATTGGGATAATGTCTTCAGGCCAGACTTCATTTTAAGTTCATCAATTATCTCCCGGGCTTGATTTATCTTGGCTTCAATGGCTGGAATATTTTGCTGTCTAAGTTCATCAATTTTTCTGATCAAAATCCCCTTGCCCATTTCTAATTCTTGAACTTCCTCACTAACCTGCTTAAACTCCTCCTCGAATTTCTGAAGATTAAAAAGAATTCCTTCTAAGCTGTCCGAACTCAAGCCAAAGCGGGCTAATTCTGTTCTTAATTTTTCTAATTGGCGAGAGAGAAGATCTTTTTTTCTTATAAAATTGAAATAATAAAACCAGCCGACCAAAGAGCTTAAACCAAAAATAACCACCAAAAAATAAAATATAAAAATAGGCTGAACTATAATTCCCACCAGAGAAATTCCTGTAAGCAATAAAGTTAAAGGAGCCAAGAATAAAGCCAGTTTGCTTTTCCCTTCTTTCTGAGCCAAACCTTCTCGTCGTCGGCAGTAATCGGTTAGCTGAAGCCTAATTTCATCCAGGTGTACTTTTCTTGTTTTTAAAACCTGAAATACTTTCTTTATTTCTTTTAATTTTTTTTCTATTGTTTTTAATTCCTGCTGCTGATGATTGACCTCTTTCTGGAGATTTTCTTTCTCTTTAGACAAGCTTTTTAGATCTTGCTGACATCGCTGCCAGCGGCTCTCACCTTCCTCATCAAAAACATCCAGAGCCTTGAACTTGGCTAAGGCTTGCTTAAGCATTTGGAGTGCATTTTTCCCTTTTTCATAGCTTTCTCTTTTTCTGGCTTTTTCTAAATCTTCTAAATAGAGGCTGAGTTTTTTTAATTCTTGCTCCTGGCTAACATAGTCTTCCTCCAGCCGGTCATAATTTTCTGCCTTAACTGCCTGCTCCAGGTTTTCAATTTTGACTATCAGTACTTTAGCCTCTTCCAATCGTGACTTTATTTTGCCAAAATCCTGACTGTCTGAAAAATCAGCCTGACTATCGGCCCGGGTAAGTTTGCCAATCTCCTGGAGTTTTTTCTTAATGGCCATAATTTTTTCAGTCCTTAGTCCAGTTAGACGATCTGTTAATTTTGTGTAAAATTCCTTTTCCCGATCAAGGGAAAGATCACTGTTGCGAATGATGAAAATATTGCGGCATAAAAGAGGGGTCAATCCAGTTAAATCCGTTAAACTCCCCTTATCTGGGAGCTTAAATTCTCGACCATCATCACCTCCTATAATTACATATCCCTGCGGATTATCTTCTACCCTGTCCACATTATCAAAATATTTAACCCTTTTTCCCAAAAGGAGCTTGATTAAAGCCTCTATGGTCAGGGTTTTGCCATCTTCGTTTTTTCCCCAAAAAAGATTGAAATCTGTTAAAGATATCCGGTCAGAAGAAGGTAAAGGTCCATACCAAACGATAGAAAACTCCTTTATTTTCACTGGCGCCTTTCTGTAAAAGCCTGGATGGCTACTTCCTCAATTCTTTTTTTTGCTTCTTGACTCTGGCCAGAATTTTCCATTTTCTCTTTAAAGCTCAGCCACAAATCATCAGTCAAAATTTTACTTATATCTTTAAACTCAAAATGCTGTTCCACACACCTGGCCACTGTCAGTTCTTTAATCTTTTCCACAAGCTCTTCTTCGTTTAAAGACCACACTTGCCCATCTACAAAGCCGTTAACAGTCAATATAATCTTAGCTTCTGCTTCTAGTTTACTTACTCTCTCTTTTACTTCTTCTAAAGGATTTCGTCTCTTGAGTGGATTAAAAGTTATAATAACTTCCTCAAAATAAGGAGTTTTAAGGGGATATGCTTGGGGAGGCTTTCCCAGTTCAAAGATATTTGCCCGTCTTTTCCCTATTTCTCTTTTAGTGATTGAAAGGGGGGAACCAGGATAGATAAAATATCCGCCTCTTTCCAATTTAAAGACTTCGAATTTTGAATGAAAATGGCCCGCCAGGACATAATCTAAGTTTAAATTCTCGAAGTAAGAAATTTTAAGGGGCATATATCGTTCTCGCCCCTCATCTCCAAAATCTTTCCGGGAAAAAAAAGAATCGAGCAGCTCCCCATGATAAAGCAAAATATTTTTTTTATCCCTCCTTAAATCCTGGCCCAGCAGATAGAGTTTATAAAGAATTTTCTCACTATCAATGGATTCGAAAGGAAAACCCCAGACTCGGAGCTGCTGGTTCTCAAAAGGCTTTTTCAAATCCCGCAAAATTTTAACATCCTCTCCAAAGTAAAAACCAGGCGGGTAAGAATCCTGGTCATGGTTTCCAGGGATAATTAGAATCTTAAAGCCCGTTTTGGAAAAGAGTCGTCTTATTTTAGCTCTAAGCTTATCAGCTTCATAATTTTTATCAAAAAGGTCCCCGCTTATGATTAAAAGGTCAATTTTTTCTTGACGGGCAACATCAACTATCTTCTCTAAGGTATGCCACCTCTCATCAGCGTATTCTTTTAAATGGATATCAGCTGTATGAAAAATTCTCATAATTGCCTCAAATGAAAAAACAAGACTTTTGACCAAAATTGAGGGGCTTCTCTGCTTCTTGGAACTCTTTTAAAGGTAATCATTTTTACTTTGTCCTTTATTATAGCCACAGCCTCTTAATTTAGCAAAACTTATTCAGTGCCAGCCCAACTCAAAAAGTTATTTATTTAACACAAATTCAAGTATATAATTTAGTGCTTTATATACTTTAGTACTTTAAATTTATTAAAACTTAAAAGCAACGAGGTTAAAATGAAACGAAAAAAATGGAGTATTTTAATTCTTATGTTCTTTTTCTCTATGATGATCCTCTCAGCTCAGCCCAAACTTACCTTTGATCACTATCATTCTCTTCCTGAAATAAGCCAGTATCTGCGTTCTCTCGCTCAATCTCACCCTCAGATAGCTGCCTTCTATAGGTTAGCAGAGTCCCCCTCCGGAAAAGATGTCTTGCTTATCGAACTTGGACCTGAAATAGGCAAAAAATCTAAATCTCTGCCCGCAATCATGGTTGTAGCCAATCTTGAAGGAACAATCCCTCTTTCCAGTGAAGCCGCCTTATATCTCTGCCAGTCAATCATCAATAAGCCTGAAGTCAGAAAAGATAAGACGTGGTATATTCTTCCGGTTGGCAATCCTGATGCAGCTGAAAAATACTTCTCTAAGCCATTAATTGAAGATGCCAGAAATTCGAAGCCTTTTAATGATGATAAAGACGATAAAGTGGATGAGGATGGGCCCGAGGATTTAAACGGCGACGGCCTAATCACTAAGATGCGGGTAAAAGCCCCCGAAGGCCAGTGGCTGCCGGTGCCTGGTGAGCCGAGGTTAATGAAAAAAGTTGATTGGACTAAGGGTGAAAGAGGAATTTATAAACTCTACACTGAAGGAATTGATAATGATGGTGATGGCCAGTATAACGAAGATGGTCCTGGGGGAGTGGATATAGGTCTTAACTTCCCTCATCTTTTTAAATATTTCACTAAAACTGCCGGTCTCTGGTCCGGAAGCGAAGAGGAAAGTTATAATCTGATTAAATTCATCTGCAGCCACCGAGAAATAGCTATGACAATCGTTTTTGGCGAAACAAATTTCTGCCTAATCCCTCCTCGAGGGGGTCGAAAAGGAGCTGTTGACCTGACCAAAATTAAAATTCCCGAGCGCATAGGCAAAATGCTCAATATCGATACTGAAAGAACTTACACCATGAAGGAAATAATGGATCTTGTCAAACAGTTCGTTCCTCAAGGCATGGAAGTTACAGAATCTATGATAGCCAGTTTTCTCGGTCTGGGAGCAGTGGTTAATCCTTTGCCTGAAGATTTAAAATTCTATCAGGAACTCTCCCAGCAATATAAAGATTTTCTGAAAAAAAATAAAATCTCGACCAAAAGACTGGAACCGCCCCGGGCCAAAGACGGTGCTTTTGAGTTATGGGCCTATTATCATCTGGGCTTACCTTCTTTCAGCCTGGATTTTTGGTCTCTGCCCCAGGTAGAAAAAAAGTCCACCGAAAAAACTGAGCTAACTCCAGAAAAGCTGGAATCTATGACTAATGAAGAATTTTTAGCTTTAGG
>CAZEQD010000070.1:0-9593 GCA_964514305.1 uncultured Eubacteriales bacterium | reverse complement strand
TAATCAAAAGATTCGGTTTTCTTGAGCTTTAATTCTTTAAAGACAAGTAGTCTAATTTACATACTCAATTAGCCTTTTTTCGACATCCTCCATAATCTTTAAAAGGCGTGCTCGGTATCGCTGAAATTCCTGATTAAGGTTGGCGCTTTCTCTCGTATTTAAGTGCCAAAGAACTATGTTCTGAAGTGAATGTAAGCCTGAAAAGCAGTTTTTTATGTTAGTAATTAATTTTTCTAAAAGATGTTGATCAAACTCGTTTTTATCAATTATATGTTTTGATTCCTGATGGAAATGACTGAAAACATTGGCCCATTCACAATTATCGCCCCTTCTTAGCAACTGGCTGAGGTGATTGAGGACAAGGGCTAACTCTTCCACTCGCCATTTTTCTATTTTTTGCATATTAATAATCCTCGCTTAAATCATTACATATTTTATCTTAAAAATCGAGTAATTTATAAATCTGTAGGACCGCTCTCCGAGCGGACTATAAGGTTAACGGTGCTATGAGGACAGCGGGCCCTACATTTTACTATGGATGATTGAATTTTCTGAGAGCATAATATATGATTTTGCTTGAGAAATTCATAAAAACAAACTCCTCTGGCCATTATTTAATCTAGAAGGAGCTAAATATTATCTCTTGAGAGGTGGCATACACCATTATTGCGATGAGCCATAATTAAACATTTAAAAATCTGATATCAAATTATTTTAGGAATATGAGGTATTTTTTGAGTCTTGGCAGTAATTTGGGCGATAGAGCTCATAATTTAGAGCAGGCATTATCTTTTTTAAAAAAAGAAAAAATAAAAATTCTTAAGAGCTCTTCTCTTTATGAAACTCAACCAGTTGATTATCTTCAACAACCAGAGTTTTACAACCAGGTGATTGAAGTTGAAACAGGGCTTAAGCCTCTTGACCTTTTGGATTTAATAAAAAATATAGAGGCCAAAATGGGCAGAAAGGTTAAAGCTTGGAAAGGCCCAAGAATAATTGACATCGATATCCTTTTAGCTGAGGATTTTGTCTTGTCTACAGCTCGATTGACCATACCTCATCCCCGTTTGCACCAAAGAAATTTTGTTTTAATCCCTTTGGCAGAAATTTCCCCTGACAGCGGTCATCCCCTTTTAAAAAAAACAATTAAAGAGTTGTTAGAGAGTTCAAAAGATAAAGCTAAGGTCACAAAAATCAACAATCTCTAGGGAATAGTTTAATGTTGAAAGTTAAAAGTTTACGACTTTCACTTTCTTGCTTTAAACCTTAAACTTTCAATCTTTTACCTTGGGGTCTCTTTCATTTTGCTTTTTACTTCCCATCTTTCACTTTCCTAAAAGCTTTACACCAAGAAATATTTGATTATAATAAATTATCTCCATATTAAATCATAAAAAGAAGGAGGGAAAATGAATCATTCAAATCTTAAACAAAAAACCAGTCTACTTTGGCTTCTGGTCTTCCTGTTTCCTTTACTGATTTTGCCGCAGGCGCATTCATTTCCTTTGGAAGATGTGATGAGTTATGCTTTCCCTTCAAATCTGGTGGTCTCGCCTAGGGGAGATTTAGCAGCCTGGGTTTTTAATTGGAAGGGCAAGAGAAATATTTGGGTAGCCAAAGGGCCCAAGTATAAAGCTTATCAGCAAACTTCTTATAATTTAGATGATGGATATGAGCTTGGACACCTGGCCTTTAACTTCGAAGGGACAATTATTGTTTATGTAAGAGGAGGCTCGGCCAACAGAGCTGGAGAATATCCCAATCCAACTTCCAATCCTCAAGGAGCTGAACAAGCTATTTGGGCCGTTAGAATAGCCGGCGGTAAGCCCTGGCGCATAGGTCGAGGCAGCAATCCCGTTCCTTCCCCAACAGCTAATCAAGTAGCTTACAACCTAAGGGGGAGAATATACCTAGCTTCTCTCGATAGAAAATTAAAGCCGAAACTTCTCTTTCATGCCAGAGGAAGAAACAGTCAACAAACCTGGTCGCCGGACGGCTCCAAGCTGGCTTTTACCAGCTATCGAGAAGACCATAGCTTTATTGGCATTTATGACCTCCAGAAAAAATCAATCAGATGGTTGTCACCTTCCGTTGATAGGGATGTTTATCCAGTATGGTCGCCGGACGGAAAATATATTGCTTTTATCCGTTTTCCTGGCCTGGCTTCTGATTCTTTTAGAGAAAGTCAGAAATATTCCTTAATGGTAGTTGAGGTAGCCACTGGCCAGGCAAGACTTCTGTGGGAATGTCCTAATGCTACTGGAGGGTTTGCTCAATATTATCCAGCCCATACCTTAAGATGGGCGGCTGATAACCGGCTTGTCTTTTACTCTGAGCATGAAGGCTGGATGCATCTTTATTCGATTTCAGTAAAGGATGGACAACTTATTTCCCTTACTCCTGGCGATTTTGAAGTAGAAGACAGTTTCCTTACGCCTGATAAGAAAACTGTCATTTTCAACTCCAATAAAGATGATATCGACCGCCGCCATCTCTGGTCAATCTCTGTTAGCGGCGGCCAAGCCCAGCTACTTACTTCTGGCAAAGGCTTAGAATGGGCTCCTGTTCTTACCTCTAAGAGCAAAGATTTAATTTTTCTATGTTCAACTGCTTTTCAACCAGCTGCTCCGGCCATAATGAAAAATGGTCAGCAAAAATGGCAATTAATTGTTCCGGAGGTAATTCCTCGAGAATTCCCGATGAAAGAGCTGGTCAAGCCTCAGCAAGTTATTTTTAAAGCTCCAGATGGCCTAGAAATTCATGGACAGCTTTTTCTGCCTAAAGGAGCTAAAGCTGGAGATAATCGCCCGGCTATAATTTTTATGCATGGAGGTCCTATCCGTCAAATGCTCCTTGGCTGGCATATGCGGGGTTATTACCATAATGCTTACGCCATGAACCAATATTTAGCCAACAAAGGCTTTGTCGTTTTATCAGTGAATTACCGTTCAGGTATTGGCTATGGCTACGCTTTCCGGACTGCTCCAAATCAGGGCCCAAGAGGAGCTTCAGAGTACCAAGACATCGTTGCTGCCGGCCGTTACCTCCAACAGAGACCTGAGGTAAATCCCAACAAGATAGGTCTTTGGGGAGGCTCTTATGGAGGTTATCTGACTGCTTTAGGTTTAGCCCGCGATTCTGAGTTATTTGCGGCTGGTGTTGATCTGCACGGAGTTCATGACTGGTCGCTGCGAGCTCGCAGACGAGATGGAGGTGGTTGGGATATTAGAGGCGAAGAATTAATGAATTCTGCCTATCAATCTTCTCCTGTAGCTGATGTCTACTTCTGGACATCGCCTGTCCTCTTTGTTCATGGCGATGATGACAGGAATGTTGATTTTGTCCAGACAACAGATCTGGCCCAACGCCTGAGAAAGTTAGGCAAAGCCCATGTTGAACTTCTTATTATCCCCGATGAAATACACAGCTTTTTACTTCACCGAAGCTGGGTTAAGGTCTATAAAGCTGCCGCCGATTTCTTTGAGAGGTTCCTGGAAAGCAGTAAACAGTAAGGAGTGAAGAGTTAGGAGAGAAATGTAAAAAATGGAGATTAAAGCCTTAATAGTGGATCGAATAAGGTTAAAGGTTTAAAGTTTAAGGTAGGCAGGCCTAAAGTCAATAAAATACAGGTAATAAATCTGGCTTTTTTAAATGTCTCATCAGGGCATCTTTAAAAAAATTTCAAAAAGCATTCTTGATATGGCGAACCCTGTAGCAATTGCGGCCTTCTTTTATAAGTGAGAGCACATCAAATCTACATTCTGTGTTTTTAATATTGTTAAGACTCAAATATCCCTGGGCAATCTTTCTAAGCTGGCGCTGTTTCCGAGGGTTGACAGATTCCTCAGGCATACCGAATTGACAGTTTCTTCTGGTTTTTACTTCAACAAAGACCAATGTTTGTTTGTCATAAGCAATTATGTCTATTTCCCCTCTGAACAGACGGAAGCCCGTAGTCACAATTCTATATTTTTGTCGGGTCAAAAAGTTGACAGCCGCAGCTTCTCCTGACTTACCCAGCTCATAAGGTGTTTGGCTGTCGTTATTCATGGTTGTGGTTATCTATGTTTAACGGTCTGCTGGGGAAAGCAGAGCCTACAGTTCTCCTGCTTTGAACTTTAAACTTTCAACTTTCTACTTTTTCCTCTCACCTCCTTACTCCTTACTCTTTACTTTTTACTCTTTACTCTTTACTGTCTTCTATTTCCGTCTTGTTCTTTTCCATCTCACTCCATCTTTAGTATCTTCAAGAATAATTCCTTGTTCTTTAAGTTCCTGACGGATTTTGTCAGCCAATTGATAATTTTTCTTTTGGCGAGCTTTCTCTCTCTCTTTTATCTTTTTTAAAATTTCGGGAGGAAGTGATTCTTCCTTTTCCTGAGGGAGGACAGCTAAAACTAGGTCAAGGGAATGAATAAAAGAAATTAATTTTCGAGCATCTTCTCTTAAAATTTTATTTTGCTTAATTAAAACATTAGCTTGCCTGATTAGTTCAAACAATGCAGCCAGAGCCTCAGAAATATTTAAATCGTCACTTAAGCTCTCGGTAAATTTTTGTCTTGTTTCTTCCATCAACTTTCCAACCTGTTCATTTTCACCAGACGGGAAAGAACTTTTCTCCAATTCATAAAGGAAATCTCTTATTCTCTGGAGGGAGGCCTCAGCCTGATGCAAGGCTTCAAATGTAAAATTGAGCATTTTACGATAATGAGTCGAGAGAAGAAGAAATCGAAGAGCCATGGGCTCTATCTCTTTCTGGAGAAGGTCTCTAAGGGTAAAAAAGTTTCCCTTAGATTTTGACATTTTCTCACCTTCCACTATCAAATGATGACAGTGAAGCCAGTAATTAACAAATTTTTGGCCTGAATACGCCTCTGATTGAGCAATCTCATTTTCATGATGAGGAAAAATATTATCCACTCCGCCGCAGTGAATATCAAAGGTAAAGCCTAAATATTTAGTGCTCATAACTGAACATTCAATATGCCATCCAGGGCGGCCGTTACCTATCTCGGTCGGCCAGGATGGTTCTCCCTCTTTTTTTTCTTTCCAGAGGGCAAAATCCTGGACTCTTTCCTTAGCATATTCATCTGCTTCTACCCTCTTGCCTGGTTTCAACTTATCCAGTTTTATTTTGGATAGCTGTCCGTATCGGGGAAATTTTGAAATATCAAAGTAGATTGATCCATTCTTTTTATAAGCATACCCCTTACGGAGGAGTCCTTTTATCATTTGAACTATATCAGTGATGTGTTCGGTAGCTCTTGGATAATAATCAGCACGAGATATATTTAGAACTTTTATATCTTCAAAAAAAGCATCTATGTATTTTTTTGTATATTGTTGAAGATTGACTCCGAGGGCTTTGGCTCCTTTGATTGTTTTGTCATCTACATCGGTTATATTCATCACATGAATAACTTTATAACCCATAAAAATCAAAAATCTTTTAAGCAGATCTTCAAAAATATATGCTCGAAAATTGCCTATATGAGCGTAGTCATAGACTGTAGGACCACAGGTATAAAGTCTTACCTCTCCGCGTTTTAGGGAATGAAATGGTTCCAGGCGGCCACTAAGAGTGTTGAAAAATTTGATCATGAGAACATATTATTAAGATAATTATCAACTGAGTCAATATCTTTAAGCCATGAATAGTAAAGAGTAAGGAGTGAGGAGTAAACAGTAAAAAGTAGAAAGGTTAAAGTTTAAGGCAAGAGAAATGTAGGATCTGCTGATGACAGCAGATCCTACAATTTACGTTTAAAATTGACCAAGTTTTAAATTTATGACATAATTCAGATACTCATGAGTTTTAAATTATTAATTGCTTTTATATCTAAAAATAATAAAATAAAAATTAATAAACTCGTGGAACGTTCATTCCTAAACGTCTAGAAAATAGTTATATTAATATGACTAAAACCAAAATAGGAATTAGAAAAGAAGATAAAAATCAATGGGAAAGAAGAGCCCCTCTTATCCCCGCCCATGTTGGCTCTCTTATTAAAGAACACCAGCTCGAGATTTGGGTTCAACCCTCAAAAATACGTATTTTTGGCGATGAAGATTATGCTCTCCAGGGAGCAATGATAGAAGAGGATCTATCCCCTTGTTCCATAATTTTGGCTGTCAAAGAAATTCCTATCCATTTTTTTCGACCAAAAAAAATCTATATTTTTTTTTCCCACACCATAAAGGGTCAAGCCCATAACATGCCGATGCTTAAAAAAATGATTGAACTCGGTTGTACTTTGATAGATTATGAAAAAATTGTTGATGGCCAGGGAAGAAGACTTCTTTTCTTTGGAAAACAGGCAGGCCAGGCTGGGATGATTGATACCCTGTGGGCCTTGGGACAGAGGCTGACTCAATTAGGAATAAAAAATCCTTTCGCTAATCTTAAACAGGCTTATTATTACCAAAGTCTGGTTGAGGCTAAAGAAGAAATCAAAAAAGTGGGCTGGCAAATATATAACCATGGTCTTCATTCAACTCTTGTGCCTTTAATATGTGGTTTTGCCGGTTACGGCCATGTTTCCCAAGGGGCGCAGGAAATATTCAATCTCTTACCAATGGAAGAAGTATCTCCTAGCCATCTTCTCCAATTTATTAAAAATAGACAGTTCTCTGCTTCCAGAGTCTATAAAACAGTTTTTAAAGAGGAAGACATGGTGGCTCCGCTAGACTCCGGAGAGAAATTTGAACTTCAGGATTATTATCAAAACCCTGAAAGATATAAATCTATATTTGAATCTTATCTCCCTTATCTAACTATTTTAGTCAATTGTATTTACTGGACACCCAAATATCCTAGATTCGTCACCAAAAAATTCTTGAAAGAACTCTGGCGCTTCGAAGATAATCCTCGGCTTAAAGTCATTGGCGATATCTCCTGTGATGTTGAAGGTTCTATAGAATGTACTCTTCATTCTACTGATCCCGGTCAGCCTGTTTTTACGTATAATCCTCTCCAAGAAAAAGCAATCGATGGTTTTCAGGGAAAAGGCGTAGTGATTATGGCTGTAGACAATCTTCCAGCTGAAATTTCACTTGAATCATCTATATTTTTCAGCCAAGCTTTGATGCCTTTTGTGCCCCCTATTGCCCAAGCTGATTATTCTCAGTCTTTTTCTTCCTTGAATTTACCAGAACCTATCAAAAGAGCTATCATTCTTTACCAAGGCCAGTTTACCCCTGGTTACCAATACATGAAAAAATTTATTTAATTTTTTTATAAAAAAGGAGTGTTTTATGAAAAAGATATTAATCTTAGGGGCAGGTCTGGTGGCAAGGCCTTTAGTCCGCTATCTATTAGATCAACCAGATTTCGAGGTCGAGGTTGCCAGCCGAACGGTAAGTAAAGCCATTAAGCTTATTGACGGACATCCCAAGGGACAAGCTAAAGAATTGAACCTTAAAAATGAAGATGCTTTAAAAAAGGAAATCTCCCAAGCTGATATAGTTATTTCAATGGTTCCTTATACTTTTCACCCTAAGGTTGCCAAATATTGCATTGATTATAAAAAAAGCATGGTAACAACTTCCTATGTAAGTGAAGTTATGAAAAACTTAGATAGAGAGGCTAAAAGAGCGGGTGTGTTGCTCTTGAATGAAGCTGGACTTGATCCAGGCATTGATCACATGGAAGCAATGCGGATAATCCACGGGGTTGAGAAAAAAGGAGGGAAAATCTTAAGTTTTACTTCATATTGTGGAGGCCTGCCTGCTCCTGAAGCAAATACTAACCCCTTTGGTTATAAATTCTCCTGGAGTCCGATTGGTGTTCTCCTAGCCGGTAAAAATTCAGCCCAGTTTCTAAAAAATGGAGAACAGATTTTCATTCCTCCCGAGAATCTGTTTGATAATTATTCTATAGTCAATATTCAAGGATTAGGAGAATTTGAGGCTTATCCCAATCGCAATTCTTTGCCTTATATTGACCTCTATGGCATAAAATCTACAAAAACCATGCTTAGAGGAACTCTCAGATATAAAGGCTGGTGTTCTACTATGAAAAAGATGGTCGATCTTGGTCTTCTAGATGAGAAAGAAAAAGACTGGATAGGAATGACCTACCAGGATTTCATTAGAAGTTTAATAAATCAGCCCACAGCCACTGACCTTAAAAAGGCTTTAAGCGCTTATCTAAACATTGATGAAAATTCGGACATCATTCAGCGCTTTGAATGGCTTAGCCTTCTCAGCGATGAGTCTCTTCCTCTAACTAAGGGATCAGCCTTGGAAATCCTCGGGGCAAAAATGCTAGAAAAGCTGCAGTACAAAGAAGGAGAAAGAGATATGATTATCCTCCAGCATACTTTTTTAGCAGAATATCCTGATGGCCTAAAAGAGAAAATAATCTCTACTCTAATTGATTTTGGAGTTCCTCATGGCGATACCTCTATGGCCAGAACCGTAGGCTTGCCAGCAGCTATCAGCACCCGCTTAATCCTGGAGAAAAAAATAAGTTTGACTGGCGTTCATATCCCAGTTATCCCTGAAATTTATGAGCCAGTTCTTGAAGAATTAAAGAAGATGAACATTTCCTTTCAGGAAAAAATTGAGAAAATCTCCTGAAATAAATAACTTAAATTTATAGGACTCTCTTTAAAGGAGGGTAAATTGAGAAGAAAACCTGCAGTTGCTGGATATTTTTATCCTCAACAGAAAAGAGAACTGAGAAAGATGATAGAAAGTATGGTTCAACCTGATCAGGTAAAAAAAAGAGCCCGGGCTCTTATCTCTCCTCATGCTGGCTACATCTATTCTGGGCCAGTGGCCGCTGCCGTCTTTGCCTCAGTCTCTCTTCCTGAAAGGTTTGTCATTTTAGGGCCAAGTCATCGGGGTATAGAATCTCGTTTGGCCATCATGAAAGAAGGAATCTGGGAGACTCCTCTTGGAGAAATTCGTGTTGATACCAAGCTGGCTGAGCTTATCATTAGCCATTCTGAGTTAATAACTGAAGATAATGAAGCTCATTTAGGTGAGCATTCATTAGAAGTGCAGCTGCCTTTTATCCAATTTTTTAAATCAAATTTCAGCCTGGTACCAATTTGTATAGCTTATCATGCATCTTTTGAAGAACTGGAACAATTAGGAAAAGCTATAGCTACTGGCATTAAGGCTTTAGCCGAGGAAACAATGATTGTAGCCAGTACAGACATGAGTCATTACGTACCTCAAGAAGTAGCTAAAAGAAAGGATTTTTTAGCTATCAACGAAATTTTGAAACTTGAGGCTAAAGGTCTTTATGAAGTAGTCACCAAGGAGAATATTAGTATGTGTGGCTTTCAGCCCACTGTCTCAGCCTTGGTAGCAGCCAAATTGTTGGGGGCAAAAAGAGGTGAATTGGTCAAATATCAAACTTCAGGAGATGTGACCGGAGATTACCGGGAAGTGGTCGGTTACGCTGGCCTCAGAATTTTCTAAGAGACTAGTTTAAAGTTTAAAGTTGAAAGTTTAAGGTTAAAAGCTGGGAAAACAACCTCATTTTATGATTTATGACTTGTGATCCTAGAATCTTGTTTTTCCTCATTAAACGGTCTGTTGCGGACAGTGAACCATACATTTTTCTTGCCTTGAACTTTAAA
>CAZEQD010000069.1:0-9834 GCA_964514305.1 uncultured Eubacteriales bacterium | reverse complement strand
TGGATTCAGCAGAGGTGATAATGTAGCGGACTTTATCAAAAAATTCCTCACTGACCGGATCAAGGCGCTTCTCGAGCCTTTTAGTAGCACAGGAAATAAGGCCCAGAAATAAGACAATACAAAAAATGAAGAGAAGTCTTTGTCTTTTTCTCATCACTATCTCCTTTTTTATTATTATAATGGAAAATCATTATAAAACCAATCCAAGAAAGGAAAGGGAAGGCATTTCCAAAACCATTATAATCAATAATGACCAAAGTAGTTTTTAAAGGCAACAATTTAACTCTACCTTTATCAAGATTCCCAGCCTCGTTTTTGGGCATCCATTAAAAAAATCACTGGCTTCGTTTCATTTTTTAACAAATTTCGCTAATCACCTTTCTAAAAATGCTTACAATCTAGAATAAAACTTAAGAATGATGCTCTAAAATATAAGTTAAGCTAAGAAGATTGCTAAGGAATACCTTTTGGCTTTAAAGTCGAAATTCCATAAACTTTTTCATCTCTTCGCCGCCGGTTCTGTTTTTCAATGAAGCATAAAGCTTACCTTTTCCCTGGCGGAGACTGTCCAACTCCTTGTTTAAAACAAAAGGAACTTCGATAGTATAAACTACTTTCTTATCCTCTTTAAGGGAAGTTTCGGTTGTTTCTATTTTATAAGCATGTTCATATTCCCAATAAGAAGTCCCGGCCGCATCTTTTAATTCCAGCCTAAGATCTAAGGTTGTCCACAGCTTTCCCTTTTTTTCCTCTGTAGCCGTAAACCAGAGTCCGGCATAAGGAATATTAATGATAACTGTCCCTTCTACTCTATCCTCTGCAACCTTGCTTATTTTCACTTTCCAGTCAAAATCAAAGACTTTCTCTTCTTTTTCTCTTATTGTTTGCTGGGCTCTGGCCTGGGCTAAATTAAGTTCGTGCATATACATTAGATTAAGAGAACGAATAGGAGTCAGGTCATAGGTCACCAGACGATAAGTGCCTGTACAAGTGGAATCAACAAAAACTATAGGGAAATTACCGTAGTACCAGATCTCGCGACAGTAACTGTAAGGATCACCGCCCATAGGATAAGTCAGCCTATCGGTCGGCGGCCCAAAAAGAATGTAGATCCTTCCTCTGTCAGTCAGCCAGCCTGGCCTGCCTTCACTGATAAATAGTTCGTTAGCTCTTTCAATGCGGTTAAAATATTCCATCTTAAATTCGTTCTCTTCGGTTGAGGGTTCGGGATCGCGCTTTTTCCAAAATTCTTCTTTAAATTTTTCTTTTTCAGAGTCTGGAAGCTCAAGAAAAATTTTCCTTTCTTTTTTGGTGATGATATATCTTACTTTGGATAAAAACTCTTTATTAGCAGGATCTAATTTTTGTTCCAATTTATAAAGATGGCAGGAAGAAAAAAGAATAACTATAGCCAAAGCTAGGACCATAAACAGCCCCAGCCGAGGGTAGACAGGCTCAGCCGTTACCTGTTTTTTAAAAATAAATCGGAGTCTCATTTTTTCTCCTTTAAAGCCTCAATATTCTTTCTTATTTGAGGCTGATTTGGATTTATGTCAAGGGATTTCTGCCAAGCCGTTAATGCTTCCTCTTTATTCCCTAATTGCAGATAACTTTCTGCCAACGCGTTAAGGAGGTGAATGTTCAGACCATAATGAGTTATGGCCTGATTAAAGATATCTACGGCTTTAGTCAACTGGCCCAGGCTCTGATAAGCTCTGCCCATAATAAAAAACACCTCATAAGAAGGTATTTGGGGTTGCTTAATAAAAGGAAGCAGTACTTTCTCAATTTGCTTATAAGCGCCCAGCCTCATATAGACTCGAGCCAGATTAAGGGCAAACTCAATTGAATCGGGTTTACGCTGGAAAGCTCTCTCAAGCTGAACTTTGGCTTCCTCAATTCTGCCACTGTTAAAAAGCTGGCTGCCGATCAGGTAAAAATAAACGGGGTCCTGAGCCGGAGCTAAAACTTTGGAGTATATCCATGGTCGGGCTATCGACTCACTGTAAGTTATATCAAACTCTTCGCTGTCAGTCACAATCTCTTGGTTATCAATAGTAAAAGCAACTTTAATCTTGTAATGAGCAGGGGGAAAATCCTGAAGAGAAAAAGATTGGACGATATTGGGTAGTTCAGGATAGTGGCTAACAGGCTTAGGAGTTGAGCGAAACTCCTCTTCTCCCCGGAAGAAAGTGTATTTCAATCTTCCTTTAGACTGGAGCTCTGGGCTGAGGTTGTAAAGCTGAAAGGCCACAATGATATTATCCTGCCTGAGAAAGACTCGGTTAGCTTGAAAATAAAGCTGAGTATGACCGAGCTGAAAAGGCCGGAGACGGTTATCACTTCGAGGCTTGGCGACTGTTTTATATCCAATAATAAGTGGGGTCATTTCTACAGAATTTCCAGCTTGAGGGATATCCAGAGTCCTCTCCAAAGAAGTAAATTCCTTGGAAACCTCATTTTTGAGAAGAATGGATAATCTGTAACTGCCGGGAATTAAAGGAAACATATCATAGATACTGAGGGGGCGGTGGCTTATTTCCTTCATCTGCTCTTGATTAAAGCTTAGGGCAATGTTTTTTTCAAACTGATAGATTCTTTTGCCTTCTTTAGCAGTGACGGTGCCGTTAAGCTTGAGATTGGTCGAATATTTACTTTGATATTCAGTCACGGAAAGTGTTTCTGGTTCAATTGCATAATTGACAAAGTATAAGCCTGAGGGCTGTCTGGTAATTTTTATTAAAGAATTATTGTCGATGTAGTTAGCACTGTATTCTACTTCGACTACATCTTTATATGCCAGAAACTTCTGGGCATATTTATCTTCTATTTGTCTGATGGGAACGGTTTCCACTTTCTGAATCAAGAGATCAGAGGAAAGGGAAGGGTGTCCAAAAGCAGCTGATTCCTCGCCAGGAATGAGAGTCAACGACACTTGAGCTAAGTCAGGTTCAAATTCCTGAAGTTGCTGATAAGCTGCTAAATAATCCATGGGGTCACCATAATAAGAGGTCATTAAGGCCTGGGGGCCATCTTTAAGAGGGCTATATAATATGTATTCTCCTATCCCCCCCTTCTGGAAAAAAACAAGATGAAAACCAGGCGGAAGCCCCAACTTTGTTTTTCCCTGATAAAACCAGACTTCAGCCGGGTAAGTTTGACTCTTACCTTCGAATCTCTCAATGTCATTTGGCTCCCCTAGAATTATATACATCCTTCCCCGATCGGTCTTCCAGCCAGGTTTAGGTGTTCCCCTACCAAAGAAATGGTTGGCATAATTTATACGGCTGTAATGCTCAGTCTTAAATTCGTTCTCAGGCGTGCCGGGGGTAGGATCGCGGTGCTTCCAGAAAGCTTGAATGAAGAGGTCTCTTTCGCGGTCAGTTTTAAGCTTTAAAAAAACTTCTTTCTCAATGGGCGAAATGATGTAAATAACCTCTTCATCCAGCCATTTTTTATAGCGAAGGGGAAGTTCATTCCTGTCGTTTTTGGCCAGGCCATAAATAAACATAAGAGAAAAAATAACAAGAAAAATCAGAGAAATCTTTCTCACTTTTACTCAACTCCTTTGGTTATATCTATAAGAGCCTGCCTCTTTTATAAAGTAAATCTTATTGACAATAATTGCAAGTAGGGCCCGCTTTGCTCTAGAGGCTGTTTTAATTATATCGCGGACCATTCGGAGGATGGTGCTTGCATCACTATTTACTGTTTCACTTCTTACCTTTCGCTTTTAACTTTTGACTTTCCACATACCCCCTTACTTCTCATCTTTCACTGTTTACTCTTCACTGTTCACTTCTTTCAGGCTTTATATCTCAAAAATGCTCCTATTTTCCCATATCTGTCAAGCTTTGATGGGGAAGGGATATGTTTGACCTGGCATTTTTTGTCCATAGCTGCCTCTACTGCCTCATCAACAATATCAACTACTGGATCGGTTTTTCTCTGACATAATGAACAGCGCAGTTCATCAACGGATAATGCCCGGCATTGAGGACAGATTCTCCCTGCTTTGGAAAAATTACGAACAATAAGCAGAGTCTGCACTTCACCATTATTTAATTTCCGCAAGGTGTTTTTTAAGCCTGCTATAGCTCTTCCTCCCTTTTCCAGCTCAGCCACAAATTTCTGGACGAGTTCTTCACCTTCCTGTTCCATCAATTTTTTTTCTAGAGCAAGGCATTCTTCAAGGATTTTATCGGCTGAATCACCAGGCTTGGTTTTAATTCTGCCTTTTAATTTATTTTTTAAATAAGGATGAATAATTCTTTCAAACTCAGGTAGATGTTCATCACTGCAGCCAACAAACAGCCAGTCTAATTTTTCCTTCTGACAAAGATCGAAAGTTATCTGGGCTGTTTTTTTTAAATGTTCAAGTAGAAGGCTGGCTATATGCCTCTCAATTCTTTTTGATTCATATCCTTCCCAACCTCCTTCTCTGACTTTACTGGGAACATCGCTGACCAAGCTTTGAAGATGAGATATATCCCCCATTATTACTTTGTCCCATCTGGCCTCTTTACGGTCAAAGGATAAAGCACAAATTCGATGGTGTTCGTCCAGAATGGAAGACAAATGTCTGACATAGGGATTCTGATCAAAAATAACCCTGTTTCGAGCAGGATCAGGCAGCTGGAAAATACGCCAAAAGCCTTCCTGGCTGCAAGAAAAAATAGCCAAACCAGGATCATTGTAAGAAGCTACAGTCTGGGAACAAAAACTAGCTATTTTTTCCAAATCTTGATAGAGCGAATCTTTCTTGCTTCGACTCAAATCCATCTTTTCCAGCCGCGATTTAGCCAGGCTGATTAAATTTTTTAACCGAAGCTGAATTTCCTTCTTCCGCAGTTTACTTTTATCTGTTTCCAGATAAAAAGAGGTTGTTAGAAAATCGTTACTTTTAAATTTGGATAAATCTTCGATTTGTTCCCGACTTAGAAGTTTCATTTAGCCTCCTTGAAATGAGTTTAAATAAAGCAAAACCAAAGAATTTTTAAAAAGGGAGATCAAAAGCACGATGAAAAATGTCACTTGATTTAAAGATAAGAACAAAGGCTGAATTTGTCAAGCAGAATCAAAAAAAGAAAAAGGATAGTTGGATCTGCAGCTGTTGGCCATATTTTCCTATCAAAAATTTTTCCTTCTATTGCGCCTTCTTTTCTTTTTAAATATAATAAATTAGGCTTTCAAAAATGAACTCCAGAAAGCTGTTGCGGAAGTGGCGGAATTGGTAGACGCGTAAGCCTCAGGAGTTTATGGCCCACAAGGCCGTGTGGGTTCGAGTCCCACCTTCCGCACTCACGACAATGCATATTCTCCTTATCAACCCCTGGATATATGACTTTACTGCCTATGACTTCTGGTCAAAACCTTTAGGACTTCTTTACATAGCTTCCCTTCTAAAAAAATACACCAAATTTAAGTTAGGTTTTATAGACTGCCTCAACCGCAGTCACCCTCTTCTGCCCAAAAAATTAGCGACAAAGCCAGATGGAAGAGGACCTTTTTTAAAACAAGAAGTGGCCAAGCCGGATTTAATTAAAAATATCCCTAGGAGATATTCCCGCTACGGCCTCCCCCTTTCCCTTTTTGAATATGAATTAAGCCAGCAGCCGGTTCCGGATGTAGTTATGCTCACCTGCATCATGACTTACTGGTATCCCGGGGTCCAGCAGGCAATTGAAATAATCCGCCAAAAATGGGGTCAAGTGCCTGTAGTTTTGGGTGGTATTTATGCCACCCTTATGCCTGACCATGCTCGCCGTTTTTCTGGAGCAGATTATATAGTAGAAGGCCATGGAGAGAGGAAAATATTTCATATTTTAAGGGAGATTTTGGGCGACAAGGCCTGCCCTGCCCTAAAATTCGAGCGCTTGGATGAATTACCTTCGCCTGCTTTCGAGTTCCTTGAGCAGGAAGATCCCCTCCCTCTTTTAACTTCCAGAGGCTGCCCCTTTAACTGTTCTTTTTGTGCCGTACCAATCTTGGGTGGTCTTTTCGAACAAAGAAAACCTCATTTTGTAATAAAAGAAATAGAAAATAATTATTTGAAATACCAAAGCCACAATATCGCCTTTTATGACGATGCTCTGCTTATTAACAAAAAAAACCATATTTTACCTATTTTAAAAGAAGTAGCCGCCAAGAATCTCCCCCTGGCTTTCCATACTCCTAATGGACTCCACATTAGAGAAATTGACATAGAACTTGCTCTCCTTTTTAAAAAAACAAATTTCCGATCGATTTTTCTAAGCCAAGAATCATTTGAGGAGGAAATCCTTCAGGAATCATCAGCTAAAGTGGCGGCCGGAGACCTGGAAAAATCTTTGAATAATTTAGAAAAAGCCGGGTTTAAACGAGATGAAATAAACGTTTACCTGATTGCAGGCCTGCCTGGTCAAGAGGCTTCGGGTTTAAGAGAGAGTATAGTCCACATTCAAAAGCTGGGAGCAAGACCGAGATTGGCCTATTTTTCCCCAGTTCCAGGGACTAAAAAGTGGCAGGAGATGACTAAAAAAGGCTATTTAAGTCAGAATTCCGACCCCCTCCTCCATAATAAGCTGCTTTTCCCCTATTTGTGGGGAAATATTTCGCCTGAAGATTTAAAACATATAAAACAGCTCATGCAAAGGGAGAGGAAACGGGAGACGTAAAGAGTAAGCAATTGGGCCCACTGGGGACAGTGGGTCCTACAATTCACTTTTCACTTTTTACTGTTTTTTACCTTAACCCTGTCAACAATGCTGTAAATTATGGGGACTATAAACAGGGTCAGAAAAGTAGTGGTCACCAAACCGCCAATAACGGTGATGGCCATCGGTGCTCTCATTTCTGCTCCAGAGGAAGTGCTTAAGGCCATTGGCGTCATACCCAAAATGGTGGTGAAAGCCGTAATCAACACTGGCCGCAGCCGTACAGCGCAACCTTGCAGAATAGCCTCTATTTTTTCAATACCTCGTCTCTTTAATTGATTAATATAATCAACCATAACAATGCCATTGTTAACAGCAATGCCTCCTAACATAACAAAACCTACTAGTACTGGGAGGTTAATTGTTTTACCGGTAATAAGCAGAGCTAATATTACACCTATTATAGCCAGGGGTATAGTGAACATAATAACAAAGGGATGGACGAACGATTCAAATTGGGAGGCCATTATCATATAGACTAAAAGAACAGCTAAAGCAAATGCACCGGCAATAATGAGGAAGGCCTCTTGCATTTGTTCGTACTCGCCACCAAATTCAACAAAATATCCGGCTGGAAGGCTTCTTTCAATGGGGCTTAAACGTTTTTTAACATCTCGAATGACACTGCCCAAATCTCGACCGGCAATATTAGCCGTAACCGTCACTACCCGGGACTGATTTTCTCTTGTAATCCGGATCGGACCTACACCGGGAGAAATCTCAGCTACCTGGTTAAGAGGAATAACATTTTTTAAAGGTGTAAGCAGCGGAATATTTTTAATATCATCCAAACTATCTCTATCTGCTTTTTTAAAACGAACTCTTATGTCAATCTCTTCATCTCCTTCCCGATAGCGGGTGGCTACTTTGCCCAAAGAAGCTGTCTGAATAGTGTTGGCCACCTGACTGACCGTTAAACCATAACGAGAGGCCTCCTGCCTGTTAACTCTGATATGGTATTCAGGTTTGCCTTCAGCCAAGGTATGGGTGAGGTCTCTTAGCCCCTCTACATTTCTAATCCGATTAACTACATTATTGGCAATTTGCTTTAGCTTCTCAATATCTTTACCGAAAATTTTAATCTCTACAGGAGCTTGGGCTCCGCTTATCATAGCTTGGGCAATATCCACAGCCTCGAATTTAACATTCTTAAGTTTAGGTAGCTTCCGGCGAATTCTTTCCAGGATTTGGGCATCCGTATGCTTCCTTTCTTTCTTGGGAACCAAACCAACCCAGATTAAGCCCTCGTGGGTACCGGAGGTAGAAGTTCCTCCGACCATATCGGCTGGATTTTCTTCAGCCTGAGAGCCATCCTGAGCAGTAACTATGCTGACTTCTGGCTCCTGGGAAAGAAGCTCCTCAACCATAGCCACTACTCGGTCTGTTTCATCCAAAGATGTACCAACAGGCGTTTTTACTTTCAGGACGATCATATCCCGGTCCATGTCAGGCATAAATTCGGTTCCTAAAAAAGGAACAACGGCCAAAGAAACTACTAGCAGTGAAAAAGCTGTTCCCAAGACCAACCAGCGGCGGCGGAGAGCTTTAAAAAGAACTTTCCGGTAGAAATTCTTAGCTCCCTCAAATTCCCTCTTTTGGCGATTCTTACCAGCCAGTTTTTTTCTTCTGTTCTTTTTAAATAAAACAGAAGCCACCATAGGGACTACAGTTAGGGCTATGAACAGGGAAGCAAAGAGTGAAAAGGCAATGGCCAGAGCCAGCCCCCGAGTCAACTTACCAACAATTCCATGGGCGAAAACCATGGGGAAGAAAACAGCAATGGTAGTCAAGGTAGAAGCTGTGATAGCCATGCCCACTTCTGAAGCGCCAACTTTAGCCGCTTTTTCCCGATCCTCTCCTTCTTCCAGATGACGGTAGATGTTTTCAATAACGACAATGGCATTGTCAACCAGCATACCTACACCCAAGGCCAGACCACCTAAAGTAAGGAGATTAATGGTATAGCCGGCCAGGTAAAAAGCAATAAAAGTAGCAATAATAGAGAGGGGAATAGCCAGGCTAATGGCTACGGTTGGACGCCAGTTGCGGAGAAAAATAAAGATGAAAAAGACAGCTAATATACCTCCGACCAGAGCATTGCTGCCAGTTCTGCGGATTACTCTTTTGATAATATCTGACTGGTCCATAGCCGTAAAAAATTCAATATCAGGAGGTAAAGTCTTTCTTATTTTGGCCAATTCTTTTTTAACGGCATCAGTCGTAACCACGCTATTAGCTCCAGAGCGTTTATTAATCAACAAAAAGACACCTTTTTGACCCTGAATCCTGCTCCTAAAGCGAGTCTCTTTCAGAGTATCCTTTACTTCAGCCACATCCGTTAAATAAATGGGCTGGCCTGTAGATGTAACCCCTACTATTGTCTGGCAGATATCATCCAAACTCTTAAATTCTCCGACCGTTCGTAAAGAAAAATCAGAATGTCTTTCGACAATATGACCGGCTGGCAAATTCAGATTTTCCATGTTTAAGGCCAGAAGAATCTGATCTAAAGAAAGGTTGAGAGCTTCCAGCGCAGATTTATCAACATCCACCACAATCTCTCTAATATCCATGGAAAAGACTTGGGCTGAAGCCACCCCATCAATTCTTTCCAAGCGGCCTGCAACCTCATCTTCAATCAACTGTTTGAGCTCATAGGCAGGCATGTTGGCGGTAATCCCATAAAAAATTATGGGGAACTGGGACATACTGAATTTTAACACCAGGGGATCAGTCGCCTCTTCAGGTAGATAATTGCGGTAGAGACCTATCTGATCTCTTATATCCTGGGCAGCAAAATCAAGGTTAGTTCCCCACTCGAATTCAACCATTATGACCGAGGATCCTTCAATGGATATGGAATCTACCTTCTTTACTCGACTGACAGAATTTATAAACTCTTCTAAAGGCTTGGTAATAGTGTTTTCTATATCTTCAGAAGCAGCTCCTCTGTAAACGGTTATAACTGAAACAGTCGGGTATTCAATATCAGGAAATAAATCCAGGCCAAGGTTCATATAAGCAATAAAACCCAAGACAACCACAATCATGGTTAGCATGGTTGTGGTTACTTTGTGGTTAACTGAAAATTCTGGAATCTTCATTCTATTACCTCTTGGATATCTATGGCTGATTGGTC
>CAZEQD010000068.1:0-10612 GCA_964514305.1 uncultured Eubacteriales bacterium | reverse complement strand
TATATTACCCACTTTTTGTTATAGAGCCGATGATTAGACAACTTCAAATCAATAATAATTTAATTGGCAAACTGGCAAAATGTTTTTAATAATCATTACTAAACATATAAAAACACCTGAATTCTTTAGTTAAAAATTGGAAAAAAATATGTTAGAATAAGAAAAAAGGTTAAAATCAATGCCTAGACCGAAAAAACAAAGTAAATCATATAGAAACATTTTATTCTGGATTGCGGCTGGCATCATAATCATTATCCTTTGGAGTCTCCTCCAATCTCCTGGAACTGTCAAAAAAGAGGTAAATTTCAGCCAGTTTCTGAATGAAGTTGAAAACAACAGAGTTGAAGAAGTAATCATTGCCGGCAACCAAATCAAAGGTAAATACACTGATGGCTCAGCTTTCAAAACTATTGCACCGACTCAGTTCAATGATTTAGTAAAAATTCTGCACGAACATAAAGTCAGTATTACAGTTAAGGACACCTCCAGAAGCCCCTGGATTTCTTATCTTTTCACCTGGTTTCCGATTCTGCTTCTCATCCTTTTCTGGATTTTTTTCATGCGCCAGATGCAGGCCGGAGGCAACAAGGCTCTTTCTTTCGGCAAGAGCCGGGCCAAGCTCTTTTCAGGCCTCCAGAAGAAAGTTACTTTCAAAGATGTGGCTGGTGTAGAAGAAGCCAAAGAAGAACTTCGGGAGGTTATTGGCTTTCTGAAAGACCCTCAAAAATTTCAAAAATTAGGAGGCCGGATACCAAAGGGAGTCCTCTTGGTTGGTGCTCCAGGGACAGGAAAAACACTTTTGGCCAGAGCTGTAGCCGGAGAGGCTAATGTTCCTTTCTTTTCCATCAGCGGTTCCGATTTTGTCGAAATGTTTGTTGGAGTAGGAGCTTCCAGAGTAAGAGATTTATTTGATCAAGGAAAAAAACATGCTCCTTGCCTCATCTTTATTGATGAAATCGATGCTGTCGGCCGGCAGCGAGGAGCTGGCCTTGGCGGAGGCCATGATGAACGTGAGCAAACCTTAAATCAGCTGCTGGTGGAAATGGATGGCTTCGATTCTAACGAAGGAGTCATTCTCATCGCGGCCACTAATAGACCGGATATCTTAGACAGTGCTCTTCTCAGACCGGGAAGATTTGACCGCAGAATTGTAGTCAACATGCCTGATGTCAAGGGAAGAGAAGAAATATTAAAAGTGCACGTCCGAAAAATCCCCTTAGCTAAGGACATTGATTTAAAAGTCTTAGCCCGCTCGACCCCTGGTTTTTCAGGAGCTGACCTGGCCAATCTTGTCAACGAAGCTGCCCTTTTGGCTGCCCGCCTCGGTAAAGATAAAGTCAGCATGGAAGACTTTGAAAACTCTAAAGATAAAGTTTTAATGGGAGTAGAAAGAAAAAGCATGATCATCAGTGAAGAAGAAAAAAGAAGCACTGCCTACCATGAAGCTGGTCATGCCCTGGTAGCAGCCCTCATACCTGAAGCCGACCCTATCCATAAAGTAACCATAATTCCTCGAGGCCTGGCCTTAGGCTTAACCCAGCAGTTGCCCCTTGATGACCGGTATACTTATTCAAAAGATTATCTTGAAGCTCAACTCTCAGTCCTGCTGGCAGGGAGAGCAGCCGAGAATATCTTCTTAAACAAGACAACTACTGGAGCAGCTAATGATTTCGGAAAAGCCACAGAAATTGCCCGCAAAATGGTTTGCCAGTGGGGTATGTCCGATCTAGGTCCCTTAACCTATGGTGAACGAGACGACCTGATTTTCCTCGGAAAAGAGCTAGCCATGCATAAAAATTTCAGTGAAAAAACAGCAGAAATGATAGATAAAGAAGTCAAAAAAATCATTAATAGAAATTTCAACCGAGCTAAAAATCTTTTACAGGAAAACAAAGAGAAGTTGATAAAGATTGCCGAAGCTCTGTTGGAAAAGGAAATCTTAACTTCCAATGAAATAAAAAAGATCGTAGGCAAAAAAAAGAAAGTTGAAAAAAAAGTTTCTTCACAAGCTTCAACCCCCAATAAAATAAAAAAGAAAAAAGAAGTAAAAAAAACCAGACCTTTAAAAGAGCCAAAGTTAGCCAAAGTGTGAAGGTGAGAAAGAAGTACCTCCTGCAGATAAAGAATAAGGCATACCAATTAGGTACCCGCACCTGGTTAATGGGGGTAGTTAATATTACCCCTGATTCCTTTTCAGATGGAGGACTTTATTTTGATAAAGAAAAGGCTGTCCAAAGAGGATTGGAACTAGCTGCCGCTGGAGCTGACATCATCGATATCGGTGGAGAAAGCAGCCGACCAGGCTCAAAGCCAATTTCCAAAGAAGAAGAAATGAGACGCGTTTTACCGGTCATTGCCAGCCTTAGAAAAAAGATAAAAGCTCTAATTTCTATCGATACCACTAAAGCCGAAGTAGCCGAAGCAGCTTTGGCTGAAGGAGCTGACATTTTAAATGATATAAGTGCTGGCCGCTTTGATTCCAAAATGATTCCTTTGGCTGCCGAGAGAAAAGTTCCTCTTATTTTAATGCACATGAAGGGCACTCCTCAAACTATGCAGATTAATCCTTATTATCAAAACCTGTACCAAGAAGTTAAAGAATTTCTTAGAGAAAGAATTAAAACAGCTGAATCTTACGGAATCCCCAGAGAAAAGATAATCATCGATCCGGGCCTTGGCTTCGGCAAAAGATTCGAGGATAATCTGGGTTTAATCAACAATCTCAGCTTTTTAGAAGAACTTGGCTGCCCTTTATTAGTAGGTATCTCCCGTAAATCTTTTATCGGTCAAATTCTCAACCTCCCACCTTCAGAAAGACTGGAAGGGACTATTGCCGCTTCTATTTTAAGTCTTGTTAACGGGGCCCATATTTTAAGAGTCCATGACGTTGGCCCGGTAAGAAGAGCGGTGATAGTGGCTGAAGCTATCCTTAACCAAAAGATTCAACCTCCTTTTACTTCTAACCAATCCAAGGAAAAAGAAAATTATGCCGGCTAATATCATTAATGCTTTATCCCACTTTAATGTCAGTGATTTTATTGACATTCTGCTGGTGACCGTTATTCTCTATTCTTTTTTCAGATTAATAAAAGATACCAAAGCTTATCAAATGGCTATTGGCTTAGGTATTGTTGTTATTCTTTTTCTTATAACCAAATGGGGGAAATTGGTCGTTTCCTACTGGCTGATTAAAAACTTCATTACCTATCTAATTATCGCCATTATCGTCCTTTTCCAGGGAGAATTACGAAGATTTTTAACCTCCATAGGCTCCAGAACATTCTCGCGGCCTATAGCTTTAAAATCATTTAAAGAAAAATTAGATGACATCCTCCTGGCTGTATACTATTTCTCAGCCAGGAAAATAGGGGCTCTAATTGCTATCGAAAAAGAAATCTCTCTTAAAAGTTATACTGAGCGCGGTACAAAAATAGATGCTCTTGTTTCAAAAGATCTCTTGGCCAGCATTTTTTTTCCCCATTCTCCCCTCCATGATGGAGCCGTTATTATTAAAGGCAATAAAGTTTTGGCCGCAGGCTGCCTCCTGCCCCATCCAGCTTCTCATAATTTAGGGCAAGACTTTCAAGCCCGAACCCGACATCTGGCAGCTATTGGACTTTCCCAGGAAACAGACGCGGCCGTGATTGTTGTGTCTGAAGAAACGGGCACTATTTCTCTGGCAACCAAAGGCCGCTTGGAAAGAGGCTTAACTAAAGAGCAATTAAAACAACGTTTATCCAATTATCTGAAATAACCATGAGAATATTTATAAAAAAATTGTTTTTAAAAAACTGGGGTTTAAAACTTTTTTCCTTACTCCTGGCTTTAGTTTTATGGCTGACGCTCATCCCCCCTGAAAAAATATCATCCGAAAAAACTCTCACTGTTCCTTTAGAACTCTACAACATTCCTTCAGAAATGGAGCTAGTTGAAAAACCTCCGGCTACGGTTGATATTAAAATAAGAGCTCCTAACCGTCTTCTTAATCAAATTAGCGCGGCTAATGTTCACGCAGTCTTAGATCTAAAAAAAGCTCGAATTGACCAAACCCAATATCCTCTTAACAAAAATATGATAAGTATACCCGAAGGAGCTGAGGTCAAAGATATTAATCCCAGTCAAGTGAATCTCAGGTTAGAAAGAACCAAAGAAGTCATGTTGGAAGTTGTCCCTAATATAATCGGAAAATTGGGCGAAGGCCTAAAATTAGAGAAAATAGAAGTTATCCCTCCTCAAGTTCCGGTTAAAGGTCCTGAAAGCAAAGTCAAAGATAAATACAAACTGAGAACAAGCCCCATTGACATTTCCTCATTTACCCAGAGTACCGAAATTGAGGCAGATTTGATTCTGCCCAACCCCGACTTACAATTGGCCTCCTCTCAAACCACAGTCAAAGTAAAAATAATTGTTCAACCAGAAAAAACTGAAGAAGAGCCAAAAAAAGAAACCAAAAAGAAAAACACCAAAAAGAAAAAATAAGTTATTAGTTGCTATCAATTCATTTTTAGCTATAATTTATGTTTATTTAATTAAAAGCCAAGGTAAAATGGAAAAGTTATTCGGAACAGATGGCTTAAGAGCTATTGCCGGTCAGTTCCCTCTTGATTATGAATCGGTCTATGTTCTTGGTCAAACTTTGATTGAGCTTCTCCAGCACCACGGATTCCCTACCCAAGTAATAATCGGCCGAGATACAAGAGAATCTGGAGTCTGGTTGGAACAGGCCTTAGTCCAGGGAATACAGGAAAAGCGAGGAGAAGCTTTTCTGACAGGGATAATTCCTACTTCAGCCATTTCTTTTCTAACCAAAAAGTACTCCTTTTCAGCTGGCATCGTCATTTCTGCTTCCCATAATCCCTACCAGGATAACGGAATAAAAATCTTTTCTTCCCAGGGAACAAAAATATCAGAAGATTGGGAAAACCAGTTGGAGAAAGCTATCAAAGCAAAAAGAAAAAGTATAAATAGAAAAAATTTATCCCTCTCTCCTATGGATTCTTTTGGAGATGATTACCTGAAATTTTTAAAAAGCAAATTTCAAGCCCCTGCACATTTTCCTAAATTTAAGATAGCTCTAGATTGTTCCAATGGGGCTAGTACCTTTTTTGCCCCTAAGGTTTTTAAAGATTTGGGTTTTGTAGTCATAACCATAGGTTGTTCTCCTAACGGAAAAAATATTAATGACGGCTGCGGTTCTCTCCATCCTCAGACCTTAGCTCAGGCTGTCATTGAAAGTAAGGCCGATATAGGGATAGCTTATGACGGCGATGCTGATCGGGCTATCTGGATCGATGAAAAGGGAAAAGTCTTAAATGGAGACCATACTCTTTTTGTTTTAGCTAAATTTATGAAAGAGAGAAAACGTTTAAAATCTAGTTTTGTGGTGGCTACAACCATGAGTAATCTTGGATTGGAGAAGGCTCTGGAAAAGCTCGAACTTAAACTCTATCGAGCCCCAGTGGGCGATAAATACGTGCTGGAAGAAATGATTAAATTAGGAACCAATTTAGGCGGAGAACAATCAGGCCACACAATTTTCCTTGACGACTGTATGACCGGAGATGGGATCTTGACCAGCCTGAAAATGCTTGAAGTTATGTCCTGCGAGAAAGCTTTACTATCTGAATTGGTTGAAGACTTTGAAGAATACCCACAAATATTACTCAACGTCAGAGTCTCCAGGAAAGAGGATTTCAGCCATTTTTCTGAAATAAGTCAGGCAGTAGAAGAAGTGAAGCAGAATCTTAGCGACTGCGGCCGTTTTCACCTTCGTTATTCTGGCACCGAACCTGTAGCACGGATCATGATTGAAGGCAGAGATCAAAACCAAATAGAAACTATGGCCCAAAAAATAGCCGCTCTAATCCATAAATACTTAGGTGAATAAATAATTTCTAAAAATTATGTTCTTTACTGTAAAGCAAAATCTACAGCTGCCTCGGCATGAAGCCTTGTCGTATCATAAAGATGAATTTCATAATCCTCCTGCTTGACAATTAAAGGTATTTCCGTACAACCCAGAATAATACCCTCGGCTCCTTTAGCCACCAAATCCAAGATAATCTTTTTAAACTGCTGGCGGGAAGACTCCTTAAGCTGACTTAAGCATAATTCATCATAAAGAATGTCATGGACGATCTGCCTTTGCTCCTCTTCAGGAATCAGGACTTCAATCCCGTGCTTGGCCAATAATCTTCCTTTATAAAAATCCTCTTCCATCGTAAATCGAGTACCTAAGAGTCCAACTCTTTGATGTCCATAAGCTCTAATAGCCTCTGCAGTAACATCAACAATGTGAAGTAAAGGAATCCTGACCGCCTTCTCAACCTGATCAGCCATTTTATGCATGGTATTAGTAGCAATGATTAAAAAATCCGCTCCAGCTCTCTCTACCCGTTGGGCAGCATCAATCATAATATGAGTCGCTTGCACCCATTTTCCTCGATGTTGCAACTTTTCAATCTCCTCAAAATCTACAGAGTAGATGACTAATTTAGCTGAATGGAACCCTCCCAACCTTTTGTTAACAGTCTGGTTAATTATTCTGTAATACTCAAGGGTGGACTCCCAGCTCATACCGCCAATCACACCAATAGTTTTCATTTCATTCCTTCCTCAAGTATGATTATTTCAAAATTCTAATTTTCCTATCCCCGAGTCTTGTATTTATATATCAAGAAAAAATAAATGTCAAAATCCGCTCATAAGACTGGAAATAGCTGACGAAAAGATTTATATTTATTATCTATTATCATTTCATACTGTCCAACAAGGAGGAAGAAAAATGAAACTGGCTGTTAATGTTGATCATTTTGCCACTCTAAGAGAAGCCCGCCGCAGCTATGAGCCTGAACCGGTTTTGGCTGCTCTCTTGGCCGAACAAGCCGGAGCTGAGGGCGTTGTCTGCCATCTGCGCGGAGACCGCAGGCACATCAAAGAGCGCGACTTAAGACTACTCCGGCAGGTAATTAAAACCAAACTAATCCTGGAAATGGCCGCCACTGAATCCATGAAAAAAATTGCTCTAGAGATAAAGCCTGATGTCGTCTCTCTGGTGCCTGAAAAAGAAGAAGAACTCACTACTGAAGGCGGTTTGGATGTTATCTCTAATAAGCAGCATTTGGCTGGATTCATTCAAGAGCTTCAGCAAGCAGAGATTAAAGTCAGTATTTTTGTCGACCCCGATTTAAAACAAATTGAAACCTGCCAGCAACTGGGTGTGGACTTAATCGAGATAAATACAGGAAAATATGCTGATCTTAAACCAGGCAAGGAAAGAGAGGCAGCCCTGGCAGAAATTAAAAAGGCGGCTGAATTCGCTCATAATCTTGGCCTTGAAATTCACGCTGGCCATGGGCTTGATTATCATAATGTCAAGCCAGTAGCTGAAATCCCCCAAATAAAAGAATTCAGCATCGGATTTGCCATTGTCGCCCGCGCAGCTCTAGTCGGCCTTGAAACGGCAGTTAAAACTATGATAGAACTTCTCAATAATAGCTGAAATAAAATTACCGATCTCGATAAAAAATCTAGTCTGAATGGAGATGGAAATCTGGGATGTGGGTCATTCCAATCGCCAGGAAGAGGATTTTCTATCTCTTCTTAAAGACCATAAAATAGAAAAAATAGTGGATGTCAGAAGGTTCCCATTGTCAAAAAAATTCCCTTATTTTGAAAGATCTCACTTAGCCCTTACCCTAAATAAAATAAATATCAGCTACTTCTGGCTAGGAGATAAGCTGGGAGGCTTCAGGAAGGGCGGCTATGAACAATGGATGAAAACAGAAGATTTTGCCGCCGGAATAGAAGAGCTAGAAAAGCAGGCCCGCAACCAGAGGACGGCTCTAATGTGTGCTGAGGCCTATTATGGCCGCTGTCACCGGAGATTCATTATTAAACATTTAGAGCAAAGAGGCTGGCAGGTGATTCACCTTTAAAATAGGATGAAACTGGAATATTCCCCCAGAAGGCAGTTTTTATTTTAAAAAAGGAAAAATCAAGGAGGAAAATAAATTATGAATTTAAGAATCAATTTTAACCGCTTAAAAGAAGACATATTATCATTGGCCAGTATAGGACGAGATCCCAGGGGAGGTCTTAGCCGACCTTCTTTCAGCCAAGCAGATCTTGAGGCCCGCCAGTGGTTTAAGAATAAGATAAGACAGGCTGGACTTTCCCTCCGTCAGGATGGAGCAGGCAATATTTTCGGCCGCTTGGGAGGAGAGGGTAAAGTAATTATGGCCGGCTCTCATCTAGATACTGTTATAAACGGCGGTCCTTTTGACGGTTCAGCCGGAGTTATCTCTGCTTTAGAATGTTTAAGAAGAATAAAAGAAGAAGGCCTCACCTTAGCCAAACCATTAGAGGTTGCCTCTTTCACTGATGAAGAAGGAAATTTAGTAGGTGACTTTTTGGGGAGCCGTGCTTTTGTGGGTTCTCTGGAAAAAGAAAAATTAGAAAAGGGTCTAACTCAATTTGGTACTCCTTTGGCAGATATCTTAGCCAGAACTGAATTTACTATTGAAACTATTTTTCAGGCTCATCAACAAAGGCCAGAAATAGAAGCTTTCATCGAACTCCACATTGAACAGGGAACTGTTTTAGAAAGTGAGGATAAAACCATAGGTATCGTTGAAAACATTGCCGGCAAACAATACAGATGGTGTTCGTTTGAAGGCAAAGCCAGTCATGCCGGGACTACTCCTTTTGAACTCCGCCATGATGCTTTTCTTGGCCTAGCTGACTTTGCTCTTAAAGCCACCCAGTATGTGGCCTCTAATTATTACGGTAGTTTTCTTACTGTGGGAAAAGTAGCCGTTTCTCCTGGCTCCTTTAGTGTAGTCCCGGCCAGGGCTGATTTTTCACTTGACTTCAGAAGCACCTCCTTTCAGGTCTTAAGAGAGCTGGAAAAATACACTCAATCTTTAGCCCAAGATATTGCTTCTACCCGAGGCTTAAAGTTCAATTCCTTTCTCCAGGATAAAACAGAACCAGTGGCTACCTCTAAGCGGCTGACAGCTATCATCAGCCAAGAATGCCAAAAGCTTGGTTATTCCTTCCTGAGACTGCCCAGCGGGGCTGGTCATGATGCCCAGATATTAGCCGGAGTGACTGAAGTGGCCATGATTTTTATTCCCTGTGTTGATGGCATTAGCCATTCTCCCCAAGAAAATATTGACTGGGAGGATTTAGAAAAGGGAGCTAACCTCCTTCTTCAGGTTTTAATCAGACTGGCTAGTTAACTTTATTTAGACCAAACTCATTCCAGCTCTTCAGGTGACGGCCGGAAGCGGCGGGCTTCTTTCTTCAGGGAATGTTTTCTTTTTTCCTCTAAGATCTTTAGTTTGGCTCGACGGGATCGCTTTCTCTTCTGACGTCTGATCTTTTCAATTCGCTGCTGTTCCTCACTTTCTCTTCCTTTGATTATCCGCTCAATCTTATTAGCCAAAATTCTCCGAGCAAGAAATCTATTAAGAGCCTGAGAACGTTCCCGCTGGCACTTAACCTCTATGGCTGTTGGTAAATGCTTAAGATAAACACAGGTAGAAGTCTTGTTAACCTTCTGACCGCCTTTACCGCTAGAGCGGACAAATTTCTCAACAATATCTTTCTCATAAATACCCAAACTTTCCATTTTCTGGCGGAGTGTCTCCTCCTTTTCCTTGCTCACGGAAAATGTCACCATTTTATATCCTGTTCTTATTAGAAAATATATCTAAATAAATGGAAGCGGTCAATTAATCTATAAATTATGATATAAAGAGAAGTTGTATTTATATATTTTCAATGAACACCTTTTTTACTCTTAAATAAAAGTTAATCTTAAGAATTTCTTTATTGAGAATATAGAATATGGGATAATTAATCTAGATTATTCACGAGCCTAGGCTGATGCAGATGCGAGGCGTGACCCATGCCGCTTGTGGTCGTCCACCGCAAATGGGTCACAACGAAGCAGACGCGCCAAAATAGGCTCGTGAATAGTCCAGGTTAATTAAACTTGATAAAAATAAGGTGTCAGCCATGAAAAAAATTGCAGTTTTAACCCGAGACTGCTCAGGAATTAATGCAGCTATAAGAGCTGTGGTCAGGACTGCCTCTGCCTATGGTATTGAAGTTTTGGGAGTCCTTAGAGGCTACGAAGGTTTAATAGAGGGAGAATTAAGACCTCTCAGCCGGATCTCAGTCTCAGGTATAGTCAATTTAGGAGGGACAATATTAAAATCTTTCCGTTCCAAAAGATTTCTTACAGAGGCTGGCCAACAACAGGCAGTAAGGACCATAAAGAAAAATGGAATTCAAGGTTTAATTGTCATCGGCGGCGATGGCTCTTTAAAAGGAGCCCATACCCTGGCTAATGAATATAACATACCAGTTATTGGTATCCCGGCTACTATTGATAATGACCTTAATGGTGTTGATTTATCAATTGGAGCCGATACAGCTGTCAATGTGGCTCTGGATGCTTTGGATAAAATAAGAGATACTGCCTTAAGCCTGGAAAGGATATTTGTGGTTGAGGTTATGGGTCGGAAATGCGGTTACATTGCTCTTCAAGTAGCTCTGGCCGGAGGCTGCGAAGAGGTGTTTCTTCCTGAAAAAGAAGTCAATC
>CAZEQD010000067.1:0-10798 GCA_964514305.1 uncultured Eubacteriales bacterium | reverse complement strand
TCATCTTATTCCTCCTTTTCTCGTTTAAATTTATGGAAATTGGCGCAGTTCTCAAATCTTATTTATTTTAGGTATAACCTCTTGGTTTATTGAAATTAGATGAACATCTATTAGAAATTCTAGCAATGTCCCAAATTTCACAATGAAACACATCTCTCTTGTTGCCCGAAAAAAAACTTATAACACAGGAAAGATTTAATGTCAAAAAAAACTCAAAAAGTCTTTATAGGCAATAAAAAATAAAATAAATTTTTCCTTTTTATTTATTCTCTTGAACTTAGAGATGAATTTTAATATTTTTTACAAAAAGCTTTATATTTATTATATCAGATTAAACGTGGTTTTGCATTTTTATAACAAAGTAAAAATAAAGCTTTAGTCGGCTTTTTTCTCTTTCACTTCCTGCAGGGTATCAAGAAGCTGTTTCCAGTCCAACCAACCTTTTTTTCCTTTTATCCACTTTTCGAACCAAGCGAATTCAGCTTCCATTTTAACAAGCTGATAACGGGCATTTCTCAGACCGTGGGGCATATTGGGGTAAACAATGAATTCAGTTGGCACCCCTAATTTCTTAAGAGCCATGTGGAGTTCATCACCCTGAGGCTTAGGAATTCGTCTATCTTTTTCACCAAAATGAATCAAAGTGGGTGTTTTGGCTTTGGTGATATATTTTAAGGGAGAGACTCTAACATAGTCATCCCAGTTATTATAGGGTCTTCCTTTAAAATAGAATTCTCTGGTGTCCTGAACATCTGTTTGAGCATAGAGAGAGATCCAATTGACAGCTCCGGCTCCAGTGGAGATAGCTTTAAACCTGTCGGTAGAAACCAACGTCCAGTTGGACCAGTGGCCGCCGGCGCTCCAGCCCATCATCGCTAATTTGTCAGGGTCAGCAATTCCTTTTTCTATTAAATAATCGACACCGCTCATGATGTCCTCGAAGGCCTGATGGAAATAATCACCGGCAATCTCCATTCTAAATTTCTCTCCATAACCTGAGGAACCTCTATAATTAGGCTGGAAAAGAGCATAACCGTGGGCTGCCAGAACATTAGTGTAAGTTCCATAGGAGCCGGAGAAAGAAAGGGTATAAGCACTGGCCGGACCACCATGAATCTGGACGATAAGTGGATAGCGTTGGCCTTGTTGATAATTAAGAGGATAAATGAGGATTCCTTCGATCCTCTGACCATCAGTGCTTGTCCAGTGGATTGTTTCATAATCAGCAAGTTGGAAATTTTTGACTTGAGGATTGGAATCAGTGACTTTCAGCCATCTTGCTTTTTGGGTTAGATTTTTCATCTCTGTCAGGTAAATATCAGATGGATGATGAGGGTCGGTGTAATAAATAAGAATAAGACCTGTCTTTTTGTCTTTTCGAGCGTAAAGGCGAGCTTGCTCGTCGGTTACTTTCATCGCTTCTGAATCTGGGGCTGCATTGACAGCATAAAGGTTGTAGGTAATCCCTTCCAGACAGTTGAAAAATAGCCTATCCCCTTTTTTACTCCAAAAAGAGAGATTAGCATCAAGGTCAAAATTTTGAGGAAGCTTAATTAGTTGTTCTCCTTGGAGAGAGTATAGATAGATTTTGGTTTTTCTCATATAAGTAAAATCATCGGCAGCATTGAAAGCCAGCCATCTGCTGTCGGGTGAAAAACTAAGAGTATATTCAGCCACCTGGTTTTGAGTTAAGGGCTTAAATTTTCCTGTTTCTAGATCTAAAAGATAAACTTCAGAATCTTGGCGGGAAGCATAACGGTTAGTTGAAGCTCCAATGAAAGCCATATAGCATCCATCATCTGAAACGATTGGTCTTTGGACCGAGAAGTAATCTCCTGAGGTGAGTCTTTTTTCCTGTCTACTTTCAAGGTCGATCTGCCAGAGGTGGTGGGGAATTTTTAAAGGATCAACAATTTTGACATCAAACCCTTTCTTTATACTATCTTTTTCTACTTGGTCGTATTTATCAGGAGCAATGAAGTAAATTTTGCGGCCGTCAGGGGCCCACAACCAGGATTCGACAGGTGTTGAGTGATCGGTTAATTTTTGGGTTTTTCCTCCTGTGCCAGGCATAAGCCACAACTGTCTTTGCTTCTCTTTTCCGCTTAAAAAGACCAGCCATGAACCATCTTTATTCCAATCAAAAGAAATAACGCCTTCTTTCTTATCTGTTACCTGCCAGGCTTCACCACCGTCAGGCCTCATAAAAAATATCTGGTCTTTACCATTGCGGTCAGAAAGGAAAGCAAATAAAGAGCTGTCAGGATGCCATTTAGGTGATGTTTCATTCTTTTTTCGGGTAAAGGTCATCTCTCTTAAGGGGCCACTTTCAACAGAAGAGAGGTAGAGGTCACTGTAACGTTTGTTTTCTTTCCAGTTCAAGGAGGAGATTTCGTACAATAAATAGTGTCGGTTTGGTGATAAAGCTGTACCCTCAATACGGTTAAGAGTAATGATGTCCATAAAGGTCATGGGCCTTTTTTGAGCAGCCTTTTGTTGGCTGCCAGCTAAGGACATGAAGCTTAGCCAACAAACTAAGATTAGATAAAATTTGGATTTTCTCATCTCCTTCTCCTTTTGAATGAAATTTTCTTTATTTTATTTTAAAATATTGATTATTTCAATTGGTAGCAACCACGTGATTGGTAAGGATCTTCATACAGGAACAGGCAAGGTAAAGTAGATTGCCGTCTATACAAAGCCCACAGAAGGGGAGGAGGGTCGTTGGCGAGGATAGAGGACAATCGGCTTTATTAAAGATAACTTCTTTAATTATTAGGCATAACGAAAATAGAGATATTTTTGAAGTTTTCTTTTTATAGAAATAAATATAGAATAAATGGAGAAAGAAGAGTAAAATATTTTTCTTAAAATTTTTCTGGATAAAAGGGAGGAAGCATGAAGAATATAAAAACCTTGTTAGGGGCCATCCTTATTTTAGCTTTAGGATTAATATTATTTTCATGTCAGCCAAAAGCCAAAGAAAAAGATTTAGAGACTCAAGCCAGGCAAATCCATGAGAGAGTTTTAACCGTCGATACTCATGCTGATACTCCTTCTCACATGATTGAAAAAAGCAATTGGGATGTTGGCCAATACCACCAGCCAGGTCAGCGGCAAAGTGGGCAGATTGATCTTCCCCGGATGAAAGAAGGAGGCCTGGATGCCTTATTTTTCGCAGTTTTTGTCGGACAAGGTGAGAGGACTCCTGAAGGATATGCTCGGGCACAAGCAAAGGCTGCCCAAGAATTGGATGCTATTGACAAAATGCTCAAGGATTATCCTGATTCAGTAGAGCTAGCTACTTCGCCTGAAGATGCTTATCGCCTCCAACGACAGGGTAAAAGAGCCGCTTTTATCGGTATGGAAAATGGCTATCCTATCGACAAAGATTTGGCTATGATTAAAAAATATTATGATAGAGGAGTTCGTTATATAACTCTTTGTCATGGGGGGGATAACGATATCTGTGATTCTTCAACTGATGAAGACCAACCTGAAGACAATGGTCTAAGTGATTTTGGCCGCCAAGTTGTGGATGAATGTAACCGTTTGGGAATCATGATTGATGTATCCCATATTTCAGATAAATCATTTTTTGATGTCTTAAAAGTGACTAAAGCTCCAGTCATTGCTTCCCATTCATCAGTCCGGGCTCTTTGTGATCATCCTCGCAATTTTTCGGATGAAATGCTCAAGGCTTTAGCTTCTAATGGAGGGGTTATTCAAATCTGTTTTGTTTCAAGCTTTATCAAAAAACCAAAACCAAATCCGGCCAGAGATGAAGCTTTGGCTGCCTTGAGAAAGAAATATGGTCCCTGGAGAAAAATCAAAGATGAGACCACCTTAGAGAAAATGCAACAAGAATATCAGGCAATAAACGAAAAATTCCCAACCGAAAAAGCCACTCTGAAAGAGTTGGTTGATCATATAGATTATGTGGTTAAATTGATTGGCATCGACCATGTCGGTATTGGTACTGATTTTGATGGAGGAGGGGGAGTAGAGGGATGTGATGATGTGACTCAGATGCCCCGGGTAACCGAAGAGCTTTTCAGGCGGGGCTATTCTGAGGATGATATTAGAAAAATCTGGGGTGGAAATTTGATGAGGGTTTTCAGCCGAGTTATCGAAGTTTCTAGGGAAATTCAAAAAGCTGAGCCAAAAACGGCCAACCTGCCTTGATAGTATTAATTTATATTAAGGTTAGTTATAACTTGACGCTTTTTTAGCTGATCTTAATTGAGGGAAGTGTTTTCAAAACGGTGATAATTAATAATAGCCAGAGCTACCTTTAAGGACAGCTCTTTTCCTCCGTCCACCCAAGCCCGCCTACTCACCAGTGCAGGACTCGGCTCGCGGGGAATCGCTGCTAAAATTATTTTTTTTCTGGGCTTTCACTCATTATGGTTTTTGGAAATCATTAGCTGGTAAAAAAACTAGGAAGAAAAAATTGTAAAAAATATTTACATGTTCAGTTCTCAAAAAGATTGAACTGTTTAGAATTGCTTGATTATAATGTAAATAATAATAAAAATGTTTGGCACAAAATTTGCCGTTAATTGAGCAAGAGAAAATTATATTGAAGATTTATCATCAAAAAAGCTTGCTTATAAAAAAAATTTTTCTGATTTTTATTATTTTTTTCCATTTGTCTTTGGTGCAGAGTCTGACTATGATCATCTTGGGGAGTAAAGCACCTAAAGATAATCCTCATTATGGTGGTGTTTTTCGAATTAAGTCTTTTAGCCCTAAATTCAGAATGGAACTCGATCCGGCCAGCCCTAAATCTTTCATTTTTATTTCAGAACAAATTTATGATGGCCTGGTTAAACTTGATAAAAATTTTAAGATAATTCCTGCTTTAGCTGAATACTGGAAAATATCCGCCGACGGTAAGGATTATAGATTCTATCTCCGCCGAGGCGTCAGATTTCATCATGGGCAGGAACTTACGGCCCAAGATGTCAAATATTCGCTTGAGAGGTTGTTGGATAGAAAAATTAATTCTCCTTATGCTCAATTTTTCTTGAGAAGAGTGGTTGGAGCTAAAGAATTTTGGGAAGAGAAAGCCGCCGATGTAAAAGGATTTCGAGTGATTGACAAATATACTTTTGAAATACAATGGTTGAGGCCTTATGTTTCTGCTCTTTATCTTTTAAGCCTTCATTTTTGTAAGATCCTTCCTCAGGCTTTGGCCCAGGGGCGAGAGGATAAATTTTTTAGGAAACCCTCTGGTACAGGACCCTTTAAATTTAGCTATTGGATTAGAACGCCAAGGTTGGAAGTGGTGGGCGTTCGGCTGGAAAGGAATGATAATTATTTTGGCAGCAGAGCTTATCTCAAAACTGTTGAGTTTTGTCCCCTTTATAGCCTAGACCATTTTCTGAATGAAGATATCCATACTATACCTGTTGTTTCTGCCAAGCTGCTTCAAGGGGGATATCAAATTTTTGAAGATGGTTCACTCCAAAATGTTTTTTTAGGCATGAGCTGTCATCTTCCACCTCTTAATAATCAGCTTTTAAGAAAGGCTATTTTATATGCTTTAAATAAGAAAGAAATTGTTCATCGAGCTTATGAAATAGAAAGAATAAAAAAAGTAACCAATAGTTACATTCCCTCTCGGTTACCCGGTTTTTTCCCTACAGAAGATGAAAATACCTACAATCTGGAAAGAGCAGAAGAACTGTTTAAAAAAGCGAGAATTGATTCCTCTCAATCAGATCTTACTCTTATCCTTTTTATTCAATTGCCAAAAACAGAAGTAAAGTATAAAATTTTTAAGGAACTAAAGAGGCAGCTAAATTTTTTGGGGATTAACTTAAAGCTTAGTTATTTCAAGTCAAGCACAAGAGTTAGGAATTCTAAAAAACCGTATTTAATCTTGGTCGAAAGGCTAATGAATTTTCCTGATCCTGAAGATATGATTCGACCTTTATTTTTTTCTAAATCTGAGTTTAATTTATTCGGTTACAGCAATTCTGTGCTGGATAATCTGTTAGAAAAATCAGAAACAGAAAAAAGCTGGAGCAGAAGAATTGACCTTTTCCACCAGATGGAAAAGATTTTGTTATCAGATCTTCCTGCTATCCCCCTCTATTCTCAGCAAAATAGGATTGCCATGCAGCCTTATGTCAGGGGAGTGGAAGTTCCTCCTTTAGGGCTGTATTATTTGGAAGCCAGAAAAATATGGCTGAATAAATAATGTAAGAGATGAATTTAAAAATCTCTCTCCGCAGCAAATTTCTAATTTCTCTTATTTTACTTCTTGTTTTCTTAGTGGCTTCGATTCTTATCGTTATCGAAAGAAGAGAAGAAATTGCTATTTTTGATGAGCAGAAAAAAAGAGGAGTATTGATTGCTGAGAGCATTGCTCAGGTAAATTTAGAGCCCCTTTTATTCTGGGATGTGGAAGGCGTCGAGACAGATCTTGAAAATAGGATAAACAATAAGCTCTTATATATTGTAATTTATGATCGCTATCAGAAACCTTTTACGGCTAATGGATTAATTAAAGAGTATCCCAATGTTTACCGCAGAAGTCGCTTATCGGGCCAGGAAAAAGCAGGTGTTTATTTTGCCAGAGAATACAAATTAAAGGATAAACAATCGGAGCAAGATATCAGGATTCTGGAAATTGAAATGCCGATTTTCGCTAAGGGTTCTCCAACAAGATGGGGCTCAATTAAAATAGGTATTTCTCTAGAAGATGTCTATAGAGAGCTCTGGAATACCCGATTAATCCTCTTTATAATAGGTTTGTCTGGACTTGTCTTAGGAGCGGTCGGAGTTACCTTTTTGGTCCGAAGGATAACCGTACCTTTAAAAAGATTGGCTGAAGGCACGGTGAAAATTTCTAAAGGAGATTTTTCTCAGAGGATTGAGATAGACTCCCAGGATGAAATAGGAGATTTAGCTCGAAATTTCAACCAGATGAGCCGCCAGCTTCAGGTGGCTAAAGAAAAAATGGAAACTGCTCAAAAGAAATTGGTTCAGGCTGAGAAGTTAGCTTCTATTGGTCGCATTTCAGCTAGCATTGCTCATGAAATAAGAAATCCTTTGACCTCAGTTAAGCTTAATATTCAGAAAGTAATGGAAAGTGATAATCTGAAAGAGATAGAAAAGGACCACCTTAATATTTCTCAAGAAGGGATTAGTCAGATTGAAAATTTCATCAAAGAACTTTTAAACTTCACACGGGTGGCCGAATTAAACAAGGAAAGATTTGTTGTCCAGGATATTATCGAAGAGACAATTAAAATGATGGCTGATACTATAGCCTTAAAGAGGATTCAGGTTAAAAGACAATATGAGCAGAACTTGCCAGAGGTATATGTTGATGGAGATAAAATGCGTCAAGTATTTTTGAATATTCTTCAAAATGCCTGTGAAGCTGTGGCTAATGGCAGTCGGGTCAGGATTTCTGTGGGAAAGATAAGCATCAATAAAAGCCCTAAAATCCAAGTGGAAATTGCCGATGATGGCTGTGGTATTCCAGAGGAAGACTGGGAAAATATTTTTGAACCATTTTATACTACTAAAGCTTCTGGAATTGGTTTAGGTCTGGCTAATGCTAGAAAAATTGTAGAGCAACATCAGGGGACGATTAGAGTCAAAGCCAAGCAGGGTCGCGGCGCTTGCTTCGAAATTATTATTCCGGCTGAGGAGGGAGGATGAAATCAATCTTAATTATAGATGATGATCCCTTAATTCGGAAAACTCTCTCTTCCCACTTATCTAAAAAGGAATTTGAGGTTTTTCTGGCTGAGGACGGTGCTCAAGGAATCAAGCTTTATGAGGAAAACAAGCCTGATCTGGTCATTTTGGATATTCGTTTACCAGATATGGATGGGCTTCAAGCTCTGAAGGAGCTCAAAGATCAAGATAAAGGTGCCTGTATAATCATTATGACGGCTTACGATGATATGAAAACTACCGTGGAAGCCATTAAATCAGGAGCTTTTGAATATATGGTTAAACCTCTGGACTATATAGAATTGGATTTAGCCATAAACAAGGCTTTCCAGCTCAAGCATCTGGAAGAAAAACTTAGCTATTTGGTTGAGGAAAAACAGAAGGAATACACTATTGATAATATTATTGGCCGTTCACCTCAAATGAGGAAGGTTTTTAAATTGATTGGCTCAGTGGCCAATACCAGAACTAATGTTCTCATTCAGGGTGAAAGTGGAACTGGAAAGGAATTAGTGGCTAAGGCTATTCATTACAACAGTCCTTATCGGAAAGAACCCTTCATCGTCATTAATTGTTCAGCTATTTCGGATACTCTTTTGGAAAGCGAGCTCTTCGGTCATGTCAAAGGCGCTTTTACGGATGCTGTTTACGAGACAAGAGGGAAATTCGAGATTGCTGGCAAAGGAACTCTATTTTTGGATGAAATAGGAGATGTATCTCCTAATCTCCAGTCAAAGCTACTCAGAGTAATTGAGACCCGAGATTTTATGAAAGTTGGCGGTGAGAAAGTATTAAAGACAGAAGCCAGAATTATTGCGGCCACCAATCAAGATTTAGAGGCTTTAATTGAACAGGGGAAATTCCGCGAGGATCTTTATTATCGGCTGAAAGTGGTGGAGATAGATTTACCTCCTCTTAGAGAAAGGAAAGAAGATATTCCGGAATTAGTAGCTTATTTGCTGGAAAAGATTAATCGAGAATTACGAAAAAATGTGAGAAAAGTTCCGCCCAAGGTAATGAGGCACTTACAGAATTTTCCTTGGAAAGGAAATGTTAGGGAGTTAGAAAACGCCCTGACTAGGGCTGTGATTTTAGCCAAAGGAGATGTTATTCTTGAGGAAAATTTGCCTTTTGAAACTGCAGAGAAATTGATTTTGCCAAAGGAGTTGATGCCTCTTAAACAGGTTGAAAAAAGATACATTGAGTTTGTCTTAAGGTCTACTAGAGGTAATAAAAGTCAGGCCTGTCGAGTGTTAGAGATTACCCGCCCTACTCTTGATAAAAAGATTAAAGAATACGGCCTTGAAGTCTAAATAGCAAAATAATAGAAGGAGAACTTGCCTGTTTTTGACTGTAAATGCCTTTTACTTGATGTAAATTTTTTTGCTTTTGTTTAGATTAAAGACTCACCCTATTCCCTTATTATTATTTAGTTTATAGCTTCTGGCATGGAATCTGCATATTATAGTGGTCTGGAGATGATGATTCTTATCTTAATATAGACTTAAAAAAGGAAAGAATGATGATGAAAAAAATAATTGTGGTTGATGATGATGATTCTATTCGCAGAACTTTTTTCTTAATTCTCCACCAGAATTATCAAGTTTATCTGGCCAAAGATTTAAAGGAAGCTCTTAAGCATTTTGGCCATGCCAAAATTGATCTTATTATTGCTGATTTAAAGCTTCCTGGAATGAGCGGCTTAGAAATGATTTCTCAATTCAGAGAAAATGGTTTTAAAGGAGAGGCTATTCTTATTTCAGCTTATCCAGATTTGATTAATTTGGCCGAGTTGAAGCGCCTATCTGTCAGGCATTTCTTTGTGAAGCCCCTGGATTTAAGAGCCTTAAACCAATCAATAGATAACCTTTTGTCTACAAAGAAAAAAAAGAAAATAATAAGAGCCAAGACAGCCTTCCCCATACGGCTGAGGAAATGAAAAAAAGATAAAATTTTCTGAATAATAAATAAAGGATAAAACTATGGAGCAAGACAATAGCTTCTTAATAATATTTTTCTTGCAGGAGTGATTTTCTAAAGTTATCTTTATAATATTAAATCTAAAAGATATAAATAAGGGAATTTTTAGATGAAATATCGAATCATAAAGATTTTTTTAAGCCTCATCCTGGGTTTTTTTCTTATTCATTTATTCTCTCTAAACAAGCTTGAAGCTGGCCTTTATACTCTGAAGGCAGAGTCCAAATCTGCAGAAAAGAAAATTTCTGAATCCTGGATGGGAGTTTATATGAAAGGCATCAAGGTAGGCTACAGCCACAGTCAGGAATTGATGATTGACCAACAGGGCAAAAGATTTAAAAAAAGTTTGAATGAGTCCTGGTTGCGGGTTACAAGGCTGGGAGGTAATCCGGTCGAGATTAAAACCATTGAAGAGAGCCTTTATGATGAGAAGGACAAACCATTGAAGGTTTTGGTCAGGACAAAAATGGCTGAAAACGAGACCTTTATTCGAGCAGAAATCACTCCGGATAAGATTTTATTCAAGGCAGGAGATAAGGTAGCCAAGGAAATGCCTTACAATGAAGAATTTTATCTGGGAATTCCTTTAAAAAAGATTGTACAGGAAAGAGGTTTAGCTGCCGGCAGAAAATATGAATTTAAGATATTAGATCCGATTTCTTATTCGTTAGTCACCAGTCAGGTTGAAGTCCTCGGCCGGGAAGAAGTTCTTATACTGGGAAAGAAAATGAATCTGTGGCATGTCAAATCTGAAACAGCTTTTATTATTCCCCTCACTACAGAGGAGTGGATTGATAATAAAGGTGAGGTCTGGAAATCAGAAACAAAGACAAGTTTCCTGACGACAACTTCGATCAAGATGAGCAAGGAGAAAGCTCTAAAAATATCAGGAGAGAATTTTGATATAGCTTTTTCTTCTCTTATCAGATCCAATGTTAGTTTTGATAATCCCCAGCAGCTCAGAAAGATAACTTTTAAGTTGAGCGGCATTTCTCCGGATAGAATTAAAAAATTTCCTTTTGATGATGGCAGCCAAAGGATTTTGGAAATTAAGGATGATTATGCCCTGATTCAGACCACCTCACAAATACTCACCGATAAAGAAGCTGTCAATTTGCCC
>CAZEQD010000066.1:0-10835 GCA_964514305.1 uncultured Eubacteriales bacterium | reverse complement strand
AGCTAAAGCATTTATGACTTGGCGGCTGTCTTCTTCAATTGTTTCTAAAAGTTTAAAACTCACTTTGCCAACAAAACCTACTGTTTTATCCTGGGAAAAAATCACCTCCTCAGTTTTCAATCTAAACCTGAAAATATCTATTTTATTGAAATCAGCCTCAACTTCAGGGTCAATTTTTACCCCAGAAAACAAATTCCATCTCCGAAGTAACGATGAAAAAACCAGCTCAGGAAGTGGAAAAAGCACCTGGGATTTTTTCTGGTAGAGCAAAGTAGGTGTACAAAATTCCAGGATGACCACCTCCTCCTTGTTTGCCCCGGAAAGTATTTTTTCATAAGAGGTAAAACCGGCTTCAATACTTTTCTGCATATCTACTTTTTCTACTAAAAATTCTCCTCCATTGATTCCAATTGGCTCCTTTTTTGAAGATAAAGAAAGAAATTCCTTCATTATTGGTTCTAGAAATTTTTCCTGGAGATAAGTTATCCTAAAGGATGAAGTTCTTAGGGGAGACAGCCTGCAAAAATTTTTAGACAATTTCACTTCTTTTAAAAAAGGAGAGACTGTTAGGGGACTTTCTTCATCCAATTGGCAGAGCTCAGCTGCTAGACTCGAATTTTCCCTGCTAAGCACATCAAGCAGTACATTGTATAAAACTTCTCCGCCCCTGCCTTGAATTTTAATTTCCTGCTGGGGTCTGAGCTTTATTAGAATGCAGCCGATCATCCTGGTTCTTGGTTTTAATTTAGAGTTAAATAAAAATTTGAGCCCCTCTATTCTACAGAAAAAAGAAGGGCACCCGTTTCTACAGAATCGCCCAACTTAGCCCCTATTTTGGTTATGATGCCTGCTTGAGGAGATTTGATTTCATTCTGCATTTTCATTGCTTCCAAAACCATCACTGGCTGATTTTCTTTCACTTTTTCTCCTTCTTTGACCAAAACTCTAACAATCCTTCCTGGCATTGAGGTGCGAATATCCTGTTTTTTAGCCCTTTTTATCTGAGAAGCTTGAACTTCTCCTCCAGATTTTTTCTTTAATTCATAAAATCTACCATTAATCCAGACAGAACAAGAAGAGGGAGAATTCGAATTGACAATAATATTATAAATTCTACCATCGATATTCAGAAGAAGCTTATTCCTGTTTAATTTTTCAGCTATTATGTTGTAAGTTCTGCCGCCGACGTTGACCTCAATACTATTTTTTCCTTTTCCCTCCAAAGATAATTTAAATTCTTGATCACCCAGCCAAAAAGAAAAATCCATTTTATAACTTGTTGGAAAAGTTCTCCAGTCTACCCTGAAATTTCCAATTGCTCTCTCCCCTTTTGTCCCTAATCGGAGAAGGAGTGCTGGCTTTTTTTTCTAGGAAACTTTTTACCCCGGCAGCAATCAAGGCTATTACCTTTTCCTCCGGTTGGCTGCCATCTTTCTCTTTTTTCAATTTAGAAATGAAATGGGTATTATAGTCACCGGCCTGAAACTGAGGATGAAGGAGAATTCTTCGAAAAAAAGGAATAGTTGTTTTTATGCCGTAGATCTCGTATTCATTCAAAGCTCTCAACATACGCTGGATAGCCTCCTGGCGGCTACGGCCCCAACAAATAAGCTTGGAAAGAAGAGGATCATACTCAAGAGGAACTTCGTACCCCTCATAAATTCCATTGTCATCTCGAATCCCTAATCCGCCACTGGGAGCTTGAAAATGGACTATTTTACCAGGAGAAGGAACAAAATCCTGATCAGGATCTTCAGCATAAATCCGGCATTCAATAGCAAAGCCTTGGGGTTTAATTTCTTCTTGCCTAAAACCAAGTGGCCGACCGGCTGCTATCTCTATTTGGCTTTTGACCAAATCAATTCCGGTGACCATCTCTGTAATAGGATGTTCAACCTGAAGTCGAGTGTTCATTTCCAGGAAATAAAATTTTTTGTTTTTATCGACTACAAACTCAATAGTGCCCGCGTTCCTGTAATTGACGGCAGCAGCAACTTTAACAGCCATCCGGCCCATTTTATGTCGAGTTTTATCATCCAAAAAAGGAGAAGGAGTTTCCTCAAGCACTTTTTGATAACGTCTTTGAATTGAACATTCCCTCTCACCTAAATAAACAATATGACCGAAATGATCGGCCAAGATCTGAATTTCTATATGGTGGGGTTCTTCGATATACTTTTCGATATAAACGGTTTCATCATTAAAACTAGATTCAGCCTCGGACCGAGCCAGTCCCCAGGAGGAGAACAGCTCCTCTTTTTTCCTCACCAATCTCAGGCCTTTTCCACCTCCCCCGGCCACAGCTTTTAAAAGAAGGGGAAATCCAATCTTGCTCGCCTGCTGCCTTAGGTCATCTTCATTTTTGATTGCCTCAAGTGTTCCAGGGATAACTGGCACTCCAGCTTCGGTCATTCGCTGGCGGGACGCTGTTTTCCTGCCCATGATCTCCATCGGTTCTGAGGAAGGGCCAACAAAAACAAGGCCTTCCTGCTCACATCTTCTGACTAGCTCCGTATTTTCAGCCAGAAAGCCATAGCCAGGATGAATCGCCTCAGCTTTACACTTTTTGGCTACTGCTATAATCTTATCAATATTGAGATAGCTCTGGGATGGCTCAGATTCTCCAATATAATAAGCTTCTTCAGCTAATCTCACATGGAGTGCTTTTCTATCCGCCTCCGAGAAGACAACAGCCGGAATTATACCCATCTCCCGGCAGGCCCGAATAACGCGGACAGCAATTTCTCCTCTATTGGCGATCAAAATTTTTTTAAACACTCTAGCCATGTTGTCTTTTTAAAGCGCCCAATTCGTCCACCTGTTATCAGCAACTGTCAGTCAGTAATCAAATCCTGTATGTAAACGCCCCCCTGAGGAAAGTGGACCCCACATTAATATTTATACAGGCCATAGCTTATCATTATTTATAAAGGAGTATTGCCGTGTTTTTTGGGAGGGTTTTTGTCCCTTTTGTTTTCCAGCACTTTAAGAGCAGCAATAAGCTTGGGCCGGGTAAACTTCGGTTCTATAACCTCATCCAGGTAACCTTTTTCACAAGCAATGTAAGGATTGGCAAATTTTTCTCTAAACTCTTTAATCTTTTGCTGCCGCAGTTCCTGCGGACTTTGAGCCTCATCCAGCTCCCGCTTGTAAACGATATTTACCGCCCCTTCCGGCCCCATAACTGCAATTTCAGCTGTGGGATAAGCATAATTAATGTCAGCCCGAATATGCTTGGAGGCCATAACACAGTAGGCTCCACCGTAAGCTTTGCGAGTTATAACCGTAATTTTAGGCACCGTGGCTTCGGCAAAAGCGTAGAGCAGCTTAGCTCCATGACGAATAATACCCCCATGCTCTTGCGAAACTCCAGGCAGAAAACCAGGCACATCTTCAAAAGTTATAAGGGGAATGTTAAAGGCATCACAAAAACGGACAAACCGCGCACCTTTATCAGAAGCATTAATATCCAGAGCCCCAGCCAGATGGTCAGGTTGGTTGGCGACGACACCTACTGATTTCCCATCAAGATGAGCAAAACCAATGACAATATTCTGGGCATAATCAGCCTGAACCTCAAAGAAATTATTATCATCCATAACTGTTCTTATTATTTCTCTAATATCATAAGGCTGGTTAGGATCATCAGGGATGAGGAGGTTGAGATCTTCGTTTATACGCTCAGGAGAATCTGATGTTTCCCTTTCGGGCGGATCTTCCAGGTTATTATCGGGAATAAAAGAGAGAAGCTCTTTTATCAGCCAAAAAGCATGTTCTTCATTCTCGGCGGCAAAATGGGCTACTCCACTCCTTGCATTGTGTGTTTCGGCCCCTCCCAGTTCCTCCATGGTTACTTCTTCCCTGGTTACAGCCTTTATTACTTCAGGACCAGTAATAAACATATTACTGGTTCCTTTGGTCATAATGATAAAATCAGTCAAGGCCGGTGAATAAACTGCGCCTCCCGCACAGGGTCCCACGATAGCTGATATTTGGGGAATAACGCCTGAAGCTAAAACATTTCTCAGAAAAATATCCGCATAACCGGCCAAGCTGGCCACTCCTTCCTGAATCCTAGCTCCTCCCGAATCATTAAGACCAATAATGGGAGCTCCGACTTTGAGGGCTAAATCCATTATCTTGACTATTTTGGCAGCATTAGCTCCACTCAGAGAGCCACCGAAAACAGTAAAATCCTGAGCAAAAATGAAAACTGTTCTGCCTTCAATGGTGCCATAACCGGTGACCACGCCATCACCATATATTCTCTTCTTGTCCATGCCAAAATCATGGCTTTGGTGGACAACCAACTTATCTGTTTCCTGAAAAGAACCATCATCAAGCAAATTTTTGATCCTTTCTCTGGCTGTCAATTTGCCAGCCTGATGCTGTTTTTCAATCCTTGATTTACCACCTCCCAACTCTGCTTGCCGAACTTTATCAGCTAACTCGTTTATTTTTTTCTCAATACCCATTTAAATCCTTTACCCCTTAACTCTTTTTAACCTTTCCCCAATCTTTCAAAAACCTGTCCATACCGATATCAGTTAAGGGATGTTTGACCATTTTCTCTAGAACAGGAAAAGGGATAGTAGCAATATCAGCTCCAATAAGAGCTGCTTCAACCACATGGAGGGGATGCCTAATGCTGGCTACGATCACTTCGGTCTCAAAACCATAATTATCATAAATAGCAATTATTTGTTCGACCAAATCCATTCCTACGTGGGAAATATCATCCAAGCGGCCAATAAAGGGGCTTACATACCTCGTGCCTGCCTTGGCCGCTAATACGGCCTGGTTGGGCGAGAAAACAAGGGTCGTATTCACTTTTATCCCCTCTTCAGCTAAAATCTTGGTAGCTTTAAGTCCCTCAATACAAATTGGGATCTTAATCACTACGTTATCGGCTAATTTAGCATGTTCTCTGGCTTCCTTGACGATTGCCTCTGCTTTCGATGAAACGCATTCCACACTAACTGGACCCTGAACAATCTTACAGATTTCTTTAACTAAACTCTCAAATTCCATATTTTCCTTAGAGATTAGGGTGGGATTAGTTGTCACTCCGTCAACAATTCCCCAACTGGAAGCCTCCTTTATCTGGTCCAAGTTGGCCGTGTCTAAAAAAATTTTCATACTTACCTCCAATTTCCTAAACTAGAATTCTATTCCTAAAAATCTTTGTATTTTTTAATAATAACCCGTCCTGAGTAAAGACTAAAGTAAACTCCCCTTAAGCCTTTGTTAAAAAACCTGTCACTATTTAATTCCACCTAATCTTGCCTGTTAATTTTTCTTATCTTTTTATCTTCATTACTGTATTGGACAGAGTCCCAATTCCCTCGATCTGAACATCAACTCTATCTCCTGGTTTAAGAGGCCCAACCCCAGCCGGGGTTCCGGTGGTTATAATGTCGCCAGGGAATAAAGTCATTATTTGGGAAATAAATCTTAATAAGAAAGGCACAGAAAAAATAAAATTCCGGGTAGAGGCCGACTGCCTTAATTTGCCATTTACAAATGTCTTAAGTCTTAATTGGGAGGGATCCACATCAGTAGTAATACACGGCCCTACAGCCGCAAAGGTATCAAACGATTTAGCTCGTGTAAATTGAACATCCTTTTCTTGAAGATCCCTGGCCGTGACATCATTAAAGCAGGTATAGCCCAGAATATAATCATCCACTCCCTCTTCCTCATTCAGAAAATGAGCCTTCTTACGAATAATAAAAGCTAACTCTCCCTCGTAATCTACCCTTTTAGACATCCGTGGGTAGATTATAACATCATTGGGGCCAACCACTGCCGAGGGTGGTTTTAGAAAAATTAAAGGTTCCTCAGGAATTCTGTGGCCCATCTCCCGGGCATGATTTCTATAATTAGCGCCGACTGCAATAATCTTAGAAGGGGCAACAGGGGGCAGAAGAATTACTTCTCCTAAAGGGATGCCTTCTTCCCCAAGTCTAAACTTCCTAAAAATAGAACCTTTCAGCGGATAAAGAATATCTTCTTTTAAAATCCCATAAAGAATCTTATCCTTATGCTTGAAGTGATATATTCTCATGGATCTCCTTCCTTTAAAATTTCAGAAATAACCTCTGACTTTTGGCTTTCATTGCCGAAAATATCTTGAGTGGTTACAGCATAATAGTATCGTTTATTCTTTTCAACTTTATTATCGGTAAAATTGTTAACCGTTATCGGGGTTGGTGTCAATAAGATAAATTCATCCTCCCCCTCTTTTTTCCTCCAGACTCTATAGCCCGCTAAATCTTTGTCCTGATTTTCATCCCAGCTTAAAGTAATATAACCTGGCCCGGCCATGATCATCAAACCAGAAGGCGAAGAGGGTGGAAACTTATCCTGGACCACAACTTCTATAACTTCAGAATCAGCGCTTTCTCCAGCTAAAGATGTAGTAGAAACAGAAGCTCTGACAAAATAATAATAGGTCTTACCGAAAACGAAATCTTTATCTTCGTATTTATTGCTTTCAATCGCCTTCGAGTTAAGGCGTTGTGGTTGCTGGCCTTTTTCATAGCGATAAACATTGTACCCCTTAATTTCAACCTCAGTCGACTGATCGATGTTCTTTTCTGGCGCTGTCCAGGAAATCTCAATCTTATCCTGATATACTTTAGACCTTAAATCTAGAGGTGGCAAAGGCAGAGCTTTAGGTTCAATGGGCACAAATTCTGAATAATCTGAGCTTTTTTTCTTCTGATCTACAACTTTTAAAGCAAAAATATATCTTTTAGAAAGAAAATCTTGATCGGTCAGAGGATATTCATATCTATACTGAGGTTGCTGTTTTCTCCTTTCAATCAGATATTCAGCTAATTTATCCTGAGAAAGACTGGCTGTTAATTCAGCCTGCCTTTCGAACTCTTTTAATGATATCGTTTTCTCCTTAGATGAGCTTTGATTAGAGCTTAATTTTTCTTTTTTCCCGACTTTAGTTTTTAATGTTTCTTCTGATTGATTAGGTTGCTTACTCCCTTTTTCCAAATGTAACTTTATCTGAGCCAGCCAAATCTCTACCTTCCTTATGTTTGTTAAAGGACTTCCATCAGTATAAGCTTCGGGGTTCGCCCATTCTAAAATTATCTTTCTCCCTCTTTGATAAACTCTAAAAGTTTTTATTTTTTGAGGGACCTTAATTACAGGAGGCAGGAGAGACCCTTTTTTGCCGCAGGAAATAGAGAGAAAAATAAGCGAACAAATTATAAAAAAAGAGAAAAATTTCTTCATTAAAGAATGAAGCGGCTCAGATCTTCGTCTTCAACAATATCTTTGAGCTGGGCTTGAACATAAGTTCTATCGATTCTTATTTTCTTCTTTTTTATATTAGGAGCCTCAAATGAAATCTCCTCCATCACTTTCTCCATAACTGTATGCAGCCGGCGAGCTCCAATATTTTCAGAAGTCTCATTGACTCTTTCGGCAATAGCTGCTATTTCTTCAATGGCATCCTCAATAAATTTAACTTCTATTCCTTCTGTCTCTAAAAGAGCTTTGTATTGTTTGATAAGAGCATTTTCAGGCTCGGTTAAGATTCTGATAAAATCTTCTTTATTCAAAGAAGTTAGCTCAACTCTGATGGGAAATCTCCCCTGGAGTTCAGGAATAAGGTCAGAAGGTTTAGATACATGGAAAGCCCCAGCTCCGATAAAAAGGATATGATCTGTTCTGACCAGACCATAGCGAGTATTAACAGTCGTGCCTTCGATAATAGGTAATAAGTCTCTCTGGACACCTTCCCGACTTACCTCAGGGCCCCGACCTGATTCACGGCCGGCAATTTTATCCACCTCATCCAGGAAGATAATCCCGGAATGTTCAACCCTCTCCACAGCTAGGCGGGCTACCTGATCCATATCAATTAATCTCTTCTGTTCGTCTTCCAGCAAATATTCCCTAGCTTCTTTTATTTTCACTTTTCTCCGTTTAGGTTTTCCTCCCAAAAAACCGGGTATTATTTCCTGAATATGAATGCCAATTTCCTCGACACCGCTACTGGAAAATATTTCGAAAGGAGAAGACATCTTCTCTTTAATCTCTATCTCTATTAGTCTTTCATCAAGGAGACCCTGACGGAGCTGGTTTCTTAATTTTTCCCTTGTTTCTTGAAACTTCAGATTTTCATTCTGCTCGAGGGGCATATCTGTCTTTCTTCTCAAAGGAGGAAGGAGAATATCCAATATTTTCTCCTCAACATTTCTTTCTGCCTTTTCTCTTACTTCTTCAATTTTTTCAGATTTAACCATATCCACCGAAATTCGGACCAAATCTCTAATCATCGATTCCACATCACGACCAACATAACCTACTTCGGTAAATTTGGAGGCCTCAATCTTAAGGAAGGGCGAAGAAGTCAGGCGGGCCAAACGGCGGGAGATCTCGGTTTTACCCACCCCAGTAGGACCAATCATCAGTATATTCTTGGGAGCGATTTCATCGGCTAATTCTGGGGGAAGCTTTCGCCGTCGATATCTATTGCGAAGAGCAATAGCCACCGCCCTTTTAGCTGCTCTTTGGCCAACTATATATTTATCCAGCTCAGCTACTATCTCCTGAGGAGTAAGCTCTGCTTCTCTTTCTTCGGAAGAAATCTTTTCTAATTTTTGGGGAAGAACTATAGCCATTTTTACAATTCCTCGATGGTAATTTGATTATTAGTATAAACGCATATACCGGAGCTTATCTTCAGGGCTTCTTCAGCAATTTCTCTGGCCGAAAACTGAGTATGACTGATCAAAGCCCTGGCTGCAGCCAAAGCAAAAGGGCCACCTGAGCCGATAGCAATAATACCATCATCAGGTTCAACAACATCTCCGGTACCAGAAATAAGAAAAGAGATGTCCTTGTTGGCTACTATCAACAGAGCTTCCAGCCGCCGCAGGGCTTTATCCAGGCGCCAGTCTTTAGCTAGCTCAATAGCCGCCCGGGAGAGATTACCCCTATACTCCTCCAATTTCTGTTCAAATCTGGAAAAAAGGGCAAAAGCATCTGAGGTAGCTCCAGCAAAGCCGGCTAAAACTTTACCTTTATAGAGGGATCTAATTTTGCTTGCTTTCTGTTTTAAAATAGTCTGGCCCAAGGTGACCTGACCATCGCCGGCTATGGCCACCCTTCCTTTGTGGCGGACACAGATAATAGTTGTTGATTGTACCATTTTATTTCTTTCGTCTCTTATAATAATAAATAAAGCACTCTAATAAGTAAAGGCCATAATAATATACACATTTTTTTGTGGTTACAATTACCAGCATCCCTTCAAATCATCTGAAGGACCTTTCTTCCCGTCTGACTGTTTTATCATGTTGCGGGCTGCCGCCAGCGGATCGTTTTTAATTGGCCAACCTATATTGGCCGACCGCAATAAGGGCAAAAAGAAAAATCTGAAGCAAAAATTCTCCCGCAATTAGGGCACTTTTTCAATCCTTGTCTATAATTGTCATCTATACTACGTCTACTTTGGTCAAATATTTCTTGACAATAATCACACATAAAAAAAGGATTTCCCTTTCTAACAGGAAAAAGCGGAATAAAAAAAAGGCTTAAATAATGATCTATTCTTTTTAGATAAAGCTGGTTATGTCCGCAGGCTGGACACAACTGGGGTTGTTTATTGATAATAACTGTCTTGGGCTGAATTCCACCTATAAAGAAAAACATTCTTCAATATTCACCTTATTCTAAATCCCATGCCTAGGGCTGCAAAAGCCTAAATTCTATTTAATCTGATCATTTCGTCTTCCAGGAAGCATCTTAAGAGCTAGAATAACTAATAATAAACAAATATAATATAATATATTCTAGATTAAAAAATAAATGGCCGCCTTAAATCTAAAGTCAAAATTCTTGGGATGTATGATTGGCAGTGCTTTAGGGGATGCTCTCGGCGAGCTGGCCTTCCGCTACCGTCATAAACAATCTCTCATCTTTCAGCTGCAAAAGCTGCCAAAGCTTCGCTACACAGATGACACGGCTATGGCCATCGGTTTAGCTGAATCAATTATAAAAAGTGGCGGCCTGGATCTCCAGAATCTGGGAACAACATTCAAAGACAATTTTCAAAAGGAGCCCTGGCGGGGGTATGGGCCCGGCCCTCCAATTGTCTTTACCAAGGCCACTCAAACGGGCCTTACTTATGCAGAAGCTGCCCAAACTCTCTTTGGTGGACAAGGCTCTTTTGGCAATGGAGCGGCCATGCGTGTAGCCCCAGCAGGTCTCTTTTTCTACAGCTCATCAAATCTTTATCAAATGGCTTCCCTTTCAGCCTCGGTCACTCATGCTCATCCTCTGGGCAGGGATGGAGCAGCTGTTCAAGCTAAAGCAGTTTCTCTGGCTGTCAATTTATCTCCAGAAAAATCGCTTCCCTGCTCATCATTTCTAAAAAGTTTAATTAACTTTGCTCAAACTCAAGAATTAAAAGAAAAACTAAAAATGATTGAAAAATTAATTGAGACTGACCTTTCCCCCTCTAAGGCTGCCCAACATCTTGGGCGCTCTGTAGCTGTTCATGAGTCACTACCTTTTGCTATCTATTCCTTTCTCCGCTATAACCGCTCATTCCAAGAGTGTGTTTTTTGTGCTATTTTAAATGGAGGGGACCGGGATACCCTAGGAGCTATGGCTGGAGCCATCTCAGGAGCCTATCTGGGGATAGAATCAATTCCTCAATTTTGGCGAGAAAAACTTGAAAACAAAGAATACATTGAGAACCTGGCTTTAAAGCTTTTCCAAATGAAATAAAAAAAAATCCCGGCAACGTCCTACTCTCCCACTCCGCGCCCGGAGCAGTACCATCGGCACTGAAGAGCTTAACT
>CAZEQD010000065.1:0-10905 GCA_964514305.1 uncultured Eubacteriales bacterium | reverse complement strand
TGCCGCCATGCCTGCGGCCTCTATCAGCCAAGCTGTTCTCAGCAGCTACCAATAAATACCATCATGCGCTACAGTCACTATTTTAATCTAAAACAACTTTTTGCCCATTTTTTTTGCAATATGTAGGAAATGTAATTAGATCAATTGATTAAAAAATAAATAAGACACTTTTCAACAAACTTATTCACAGAATAGGTGGAAAAGTATGGTTTTTAAAGGTAAGCAGATGGGCGGAGATCTTTACTCAAGGAAGATTTTTTATTTTTTTTTAAGGGCGTCCAGCCGCTGGCGGGCATGGCTCACTTCAGGAAGGCCAGAATCTGCCTCTTTCCAGAGAGAAAGAAATTTCTGATAATTGGCTATGGCTTTTTCTTGGTTACCAAGCTGCTCCTGAATCCGGCCTAGATTGTAGTAGCTTTTCGCATATATATCTCCATAAAGCAGCCAACCGGCAGTTAAGGAAATTATTTTTTCATATTCTTGTCGGGCCCTCTCTAAATAACCTGATTTAAGATAAGCCAAGGCTATATGCTCTATAAATAGAGCCTGGCCATTGGAAAATGAGAATATAGACACGACTAACTGAGAAGAAAGCGAAGATAATGCCTGTTTAAAATGTAAAATCGAGCGAGAAAAATCCTGCTTATTCAGTTCTATCATGCTCAAAAAATAATGATAATACTTTATGGCTTTCTTATTCATTCCTTGGTCGATAAGCCGCTTTAGCTGATGGGCATTCGACCGGGCTTGGTCAATATCTCCCCTTTCTAAATAAGCATACCCTTTTATAAACAAAGCAAGCCTTTGGAAATAAAGATTATAACTACTGGATTCCAAAGCAACCTTCCAGACTTGATCGGCTTCCTCTAGAGCTCTGTCTGGATTTACTGATCTTAACTCAAGATAAGAGAATAGAGAATGGAATTCAGATTCAGCCCATTTAATTCCTGCCCTTTATAGCTAGAATCATTGGCAGCGGGTAAAAAATGCATTCAATCCTATGGCCAAGAAACTATCTGCCATCCGTATTTTTTAGCAGTTCTTCGCAGCCTAAAGCCAGGATTTACAGCCACAACTCTGCCAAAAAGTTTCATATGGTGAATATCAGAATAATGGTTAGCAAATACTATAGATTGGCTAAAATCCAGATCAAGCTTTGCTCTGATCTCCTCCAATAGAATTCGCTTGCCCTGTCCATAAGGGTAGAATCCTGACAGATTTCCTGTATAAAGCCCATTGTTATTCTCAAGCTCAGCACAGATTAAATAATCAGGGCAATAGATGTTCTGAAGGCGGCGGGCTAAAAACGAAGGTGCTCCGCTGATAATCAGTATTTTATATCCTTCCCGCCTTAAACATTCAATTTTTTGTTTGCCTGCCTTAAAGAAAAAGGGAGCAATATAGCGCTGGAAACAGGTTTCAGACTCTCTTTCAACGGCGGCTACTGGATATTTACTCAAATAATATTTATTGGCTCTTACGGCTGTCATTCCATCTTTAGACCAGAAGGCAGTTAGTATCTTCAGGAAATAGTTTAATAAATTTTTAAGGGGAAGCTTCTTCCGCCGCAGGAGATAATCGACAAATCTTCTTTCCATGGAAAATCCAGCCAGAAGAGTGCCATCAACGTCAAATACTGCCCAACGTGCCATTATTTACCTGGTCTCTTTTATTCTATAATAATGGCAATTTCCAATTTATGCAAACCGAAAATACCTTATCGCCTAAATTTTGCTTAAAAAAATAAAAAAATAGACAAAGCATCCTCATTTCCGAACGGCTCACCCTATAATCAAACAGCCCGCTGAGGACAGCGGGTCCTACAGGCTAAAATGTTACTGCAAAGCTAGGTGGGTTAAAGATAAAAATGAACTAATCAGTAAATGGCGCCTTTTTTACTATTTATCGAGATTTAAGACTACTATCTTCAAGGCCAAGGATTATTGACCAACTCCCAGCAAACAACTGGAAGTAGCGTCTAATATATAATGGTCTTTTAATTTAAATATCATTGTCATCATCATTGTCCTTCTTTTTGCCATGAATGGTTATCTCATAAGAAAGACTGAAAGTTGAGCCTCCGTTAAACTGGTCGCTGACGACAATCTCGTATTTATTATCTCTTTGAGGATTATCGATAAGTTTTATAGCCTGCTCTTGAGGAAGTTTGGCCTGAAATAACTTTCCTTCAAATTCATACTCTGGGGGAGATATTTCAGGCAGTTCGCCAGGCTCAGTCCATGACATGCGGACAGTAGCCGGATTTATATCTTCAAAGCCTTGACCTTACTGTAGCCTCTCCTGGGAAAAAAGCTCAAATCATAATTTCTCTGAGAAAATATTTTAAGGCAGGCTTCAACTGCCACTGGATCATACAAACGTCCGCTATGCTGTTTAATCTCCTCCAGGGCTCTGTCTAAGCCCAGGGCTGGGCGGTAAGGCCGGTGAGAAGACATCGCCTCAACTACATCAGCCACAGCTAAAATCTTAGCCTCAACCAGGATAGCTTCAGCTTTGAGACCCTGAGGGTAACCAGAGCCGTCCAGTCTTTCGTGATGCTGAAGGATGATCTTGGCCACAGGCCAAGGAAATTCAATATTCTTTAATATATTGTAACCAACTTGAGGATGGGTTTTGATCAAGCTTAATTCATCCTCGTTTAATCGCCTAGGACTGGTTAGAATTTCGGCTGGGATTGATATCTTACCTAAATCATGAATCTGTCCACTGATATGGATAGCCTCAATTTGGTCCTGATTAAGGTTCATCTCCCTGGCGATAGCTGCTCCTAGCTCTCCTACCCTTTTTTGATGACCTGCTGTATAAGGATCACGAGCCTCAACGGTCATGGCTATAGCCCGGATTGCTCCCATCAGAGTTTTTTTCAGTTTGTTTAGAGCATTATTCAAAGCGACTGTTCGCTGCGACACCATCTCCTCCAATTTTTGCCTGTAAAGCCTATTTTCAATCTCAAGCCGACGCCGGCGGAGAGCATTGGTTACACTTATCAACACTCTGTTCCTTTCAAAAGGTTTAATTATATAATCATAAGCACCTATCTCTAAGGCCAACTCAGCTACTTCAGGATTACTGACAGCCGTAATCATAATAGCTGCTGTCTGGGGAAAGTCTGCCTCCAGGTGGCGGATTAAATCAAGACCGGATTCTCCAGGCATGTTTATATCAACCAGAGCAAGCTCAAAACTCTGTTTATTCAATATTTCCTTAGCTTGAGCTCCATCAAAAGCTTGAGCACAACTATACCCTTCTTTCTCCAGCATCTGCTGCAGTAGCTGGCAGATGGGTTCCTCGTCGTCAACAATAAGAATATTGGGCATAAATCTACCTTCTTAATACTCTAATAAATTATGGACAGCTTTTAAAATTTCTCTCCGTTCAAAAGGTTTTTTAATGGTATAAGAAGCCCCGAGCTTCTCAGCCATTTCTAAATAAATCTCGGGAATAACTTTACCACCTCCAGAAATAGCAATAATTTTTACTTGTGGATAATCACTTTTGAGCTCGATGATAGTTTCAATTCCTTCCTTTTCAGGCATCACCAGATCTGTTATTACCAGATCAGCTGGTTGCTGGCGGTAAAGCTCTATCCCCTTTTTCCCGTCAGGGACATCATTCACCTCATATCCTTCTCTTTCTAAAATTTGCCGAAGGAGAGCCCGGATCTGATCATCGTCTTCAATAATAAGGATGTTTTTCATCACCGTCTCCCTGTTTTGACTTGGTCTAAAACTTTCCTTACAACCTTAGCCAAATCTTTTTTCTGGAATGGTTTAGAAATAATATCCCTAGCCCCAATTTCCATAGCTTTTTCTTTTTTCAATTTAAGCCCGTTGCCAGTACAAAATATAAAGGGAATCTGGGGACGTATTTTAAATATTTCTGTAGCTAAGTCACCACCTGCTACGCCTGGCATATGAGAATCACTTATAACCAGATCAAAATTTTCAGGCTGACCTTTAAAAGTTTGAAGGGCCTTTAAAGGATCAGAAAAGGCTGTTACCTGATAACCCAAACTTTCCAGCATCTGTTTGCCGAGTTTTATCACTTGCTCTTCATCATCAATAAATAGAAGGCGTTCCCGGCCGCCCGGAACTGTTTGCTGCTTTTCCTCTTTATTTTTAGTAGTTCCCTTACTTTTTGGTAAATAAATATCAAAGGTAGTTCCTTCTCCAGACTTGGTATGAACATTTATAATTCCGCCGTGATTTCTCACCCCACTATGAACAACAGCTAATCCCATCCCAGTTCCCTGCCCCGGTGCTTTGGTAGTAAAGAAAGGATCAAAAATCCGATTCAGAACTGATTCCTCTATACCTATGCCTGTATCCCTCACTGAAAGTTTCAAAAAAGGCCCAGGCTCCAGATTAGGATAGGCTTTAAGAAATCCTTTGGACAGTTCAACATCTTCCAGTCTTACTTCAAGCAGCCCTCCTTTGGGACTCATAGCATCAGCCGCATTCTTACAGAGATTTAAGACAATTTGATGAATCTGAGTTGGATCAGCCATAACCATTGAGTCAGATTTTATGTTCTGATGGATTTTAATATTGGCTGGCAGTGATACCCGAAGCAGCTTAAGGGTTTCTTTTATTAAAGAGCTTACCTGGACAGGCTTTTTCTGCTGGTGGCTGGGCCGGCTGAAAGCAAGAATCTGGTTGACCAGATCCTGGCCTCTCTTTCCGGCTTTAAATACTTCCTCTAAATTGCAGCGGAGCAAACTATCTGGAGGAGCATCATCCAAGGCCATCTCCGTGTAACCTATGATCGAGGTTAAAATATTATTGAAGTCATGGGCAATTCCTCCAGTCAGTGTACCTAAAGCCTCCATTTTCTGGATTTGTCGAAGTTGTTCTTCTAACTTGATTTGTTCAGTTATATCGCGTAAAAAATAAATATAATGGTTAATTTTCCCCTGAGTATCTCTAACAGGAGTAGCTGTAACTTCTGCCTCAAATAAACTGCTGTCTTTTTTTCTTAAAGAAATTTTACCCTTCCAGATCTTGCCCTCCCTCAGGGTCTTTCCAATTTCCTGCCAGATATATTTATCTACATCTTTTAGAAACAGCCGAATAGATTGACCCTTGAGTTCCTTATTAGTAAATCCAGAAATTCGTTCTAAAGCTGGATTGACATATTTTATTTTGGAATCAACATCAGTCAGAGCTATTATTTCTGAAGCTTGATTAATGGCAGTCATTAATAGGTTTCTTTCTTCTTGAGCTTTTTTGCGTTCTGTAATATCTCTGGCGATGCCTAAGACAACAGGTTTATCTTTTATTTTTACTGGATAAGTGGAGATTTCCACTGTAACCAAGCTCCCATCATTGCGTTTAAATATAAATTCATCCGGACCAGTTGACCGGCCCAAAGCATTTTTCATCAAAGTAGCCGCGGCTTTAGGAATCTTAGCTGGCGAGAGCAATTTTAATTTTAGAAAATTCTTGCCAATAAGCTCCTCTTTTTTATATCCTATGATTTCTTCCGCCTTTTTGTTGCCATCAATAAAATTTCCCTTAAGATCATTCAAATAGTAAGCATCCGGTGCATAATCAAACAAAATCCTGAACCTCTCCTCAGAACTTTTAAGGGCTTCTTCTCTTTTCTTACGCTCAGTAATATCCCATAAGTAATAGCGTCGTCCTGTTATTTCCCCTTTCTCCTTCAAGACTTCACCATAAATTTCAAGAAAAATAATCGACCCATCTTTTTTCAGACATCTAGATTCTAGCTTGATTGATTTTTTGTTACTCTTAAGAAATTCTCTATGAGCCCTTTTAATTCTTTTTAAATCACCAGAGTGAACTAAAGTTTCAATATTCTGCTTTGCCATTTCTTGGTTTGAATAGCCAAACAGTTGACAAAAACGCTGGTTGAAATACTTAAAATTGCCTTGATTGTCTTCAACTAAAATTCCTACCCCTGCCCTATCTACCAGGTCTTTATAGCGCTCCTTTGACTCTTCCAGAGATATTTCAGATAATTTTTGTTTTGTAATGTCGCGGGCAACAATAATAAATCCTGATGGAAAACGGTCTTTCTTGATAATCGTAACTGAACACTCAAGATATAATTCTTTGCCTTTTTTATTGCGGATTTTTACCTCAAATAAATTAACTTTCTGGGAAAGGGCTGCTTTAAAATTCTTGAGTAACCTAGAGTAATCGCGGGCTGAAAATATTCCTATTTTTGTAAAATGCTTGCCTAAAAGTTCTTTTTTTGAGACGCCAAAAAATTGAGCAGCCTTTTTATTGACATCCAGAATAATTCCGGTCTGGCTCAGATAGACCAGGCCATCATTTATTTCATCTAAAATATCGTGTCCTATTCTGCGGGAAAATTTTTCCTCCTTAATAATTGATTTTCCTAAATTAAGAGATGACTTAAAAAAATTATGTTCTTCTCCTATTTTTTTCAGATCTTTTATTTTTGAATCTGGATTTTGAAGCTTAGGGATAGATACTGTCGTTGATTTGTTTTTAACTTTTTTCTCCATTTTCTTTCTTCTTTTATTCCTTTTTTTGGATATCCTTCATATAGACCTTTATATTTTTTTATCAGCTAATCTCTGACTGAAATAAATCTTTCCCCTTCTCACCGTTTTTACTGCTTTTAGCCATTCATCGGCCATATCCTCTTTCAGCAAATAGCCCGAAGCTCCAGATTGAAGCATTTCCCGGATGAGTGCTTTATCTGAAAAAATAGAAAAAGCTATAATCTTTATCTGAGGGAATTTTTTCTTTATCTGTCTAGTAGCCTCTAAACCGCTAAGGCCGGGCATAACTATATCCATCAACACTATATCAGGCTTAAGTTTTTTGCTCATCCTGATGACAGTCTGGCCATCTTCTGCTTCGCCAATTACTTCCATGTTTTTCTCCCTTTCAATTAAATCTCGAAGAACTTTGCGGATTTTTTTCTGGTCGTCGGCAATGAGAATTTTTATGGCCATTTGCTTCCTCCTTATAGCTGGAGGGATTAATCATAAAATACTCAATTCACAATTTATACTTGTTACACTTGAATTGCCTAGAACTATTTCCTTTTCCAAAACTCCATTTATTTAAATCAGTAAGCGTAAAAATTCAATCAGGAAATCTCTTATTTTTTAACTCGAAAAACCTGAGGCTAAAAGAGAAAAACTGTTTCATAAAGGTAGTCAAAATTGGGAGACATAATCTGGCAGGATGATTATCAACAGAAATCAGCGGGGTCAGGCTTTCACAAGTTTTATAACTTATATCTCCTAATGGAGATCCTTCTCAACTTCATCAGAAACAAAAGTCTTCTTATTTATTGAAAAATTAAAGTTATGAAACTTATGAAAGCCTGACCCCAAACTTCCCTATTATTTATCCAAGGAAGTAAGCCCTTCTTTGATGGCGTATTTAGTCAGGCCAGCAATGGTATGAATATCCAGTTTATCCATAATCTTCTGGCGGTGAGTCTCTACTGTTTTAACGCTGATAAAAAGCAGTGAAGCAATCTCTTTGGTACTCTTGCCTTCAGCTAGAAGCTGAAGAACCTGCCTTTCTCTTTGACTGAGGATGGAAAAAGCTGAAAAATCCTCTCTGGGAATTTGAGTTATATAGTCCCTTATAAGGCCTTCAGTAATAGGGTGAGAAACATAAATTTTATTAACCAGGGAAGCCTTGATGGCCTGAACTAACTCTTCATAGGCCGAGTCTTTAAGTAAATAGGCAGAAGCACCAGCTCTTAGCATTTCGACAACAAAGCAGCCCTCAGCATGCATGGATAAAGCAATTACTTTGATCTCAGGAGAAACATCTAAGATCTCCCGGGCAGCTTCAATGCCGTTCAATTTGGGCATGGCAACATCCATAATGACTACATCAGGCAGGAGCTCCCTGGCTTTTTTTAGAGCACTGAGTCCATCTTCAGCCTCACCAACCACTTTAAAGTCAGCCTGCTTTTCTAAAAGACTCCGCAACCCCTGGCGGACAAGCTGGTGGTCATCAGCTAACAAAATCTTAATAATCATTTTATTATAAAGGTTTAAATTTATTCTGACGTTTTTTATTAATTTTTAAAGGTGCCCAGAGAGCAATTTTTGTGCCTTTACCTTTTTCAGATTTTATCTCCAGCCCTCCTTCAAAATCTTTTAGCCTCTCTCTAATATAGAAAAGACCAAAGCCACCTGCCTTAGGCGAATAAGGATTAACTTTTGAAATATCGAATCCAATTCCCTCATCTTCAACAATAACTTTTATTACATTTTTTACCTGGTTCACAGTCACTCTTACTTTATCTGTTTGGGCATGTTTAACTATATTCATCATCAGTTCTCTTACCGCCCGAAATAAAAAAGAGCCGAGATCGGGCCCTAATGGTTTAAACCGGCCATCGCCTCTCAGTTCACATTGAAGTTTGTAATTTTTCTTGTACTGATTTACCAGCCATTTTAGTGATTTCACAAAGCCAAGCTCATACAAGAGGGGCGGCATAAGATCAAAAGTAAGTTGGCGGCTATCCTTAATCGTCTCTTCAATTAATTTCCGCAATTTCTTCACTTGGTCTTTAACCACCTTAATCTCTGTTGCTGACCCAGACAAAGTTCCTAGTTCTATCTTGGCTAAGGCTAATTTTTGACTAATCTGATCATGTAAAAAGGCGGCCATCTTACGTCTTTCCATTTCTTCGGCCCTGGATAATTTTAGGGCCAATTGGCGCAGTTTTTCCCGATAACTGAGAATTTCTGCTTCAGTTCTTTTGCGTTCGGTTATATCTTCGATTGCCAGCAGAATCATCTGAGTTTTATTGGCCTCGCGATAAATTCGACGAGCGTTAAGAAGCATCGTCCGCCGGCCAAGCCCAGGAAAATCATGGGTTACTTCAAAATTATCGAAAGATGTATTTTGAGGAAGTATTTTATCCAATAGCTCTTTAAGCTTGGGAATATCCCACTGCTGATTACCTAATTCATAAATCACTTTGCCTTCAGTTTCTGGCGGCAAGGTTTTAAATAGCTTGTAAAAAGAGCGATTAGCTGAAATCACTTTTAAATTTCTATCCAGAACTAAAAGAGGCTCTCTGATAGTGGCTACGATGCCTTCAGCGAAATCTCTGGCTTCTCTGACTTTAATTTCTGCTTTTTTTTGGGCCTCTTCAAGTTCCAAGCTATAAAGCGCAAAAGCAAGATCCCCGGCTACTTCCTTAAATAGCGATTTTTCCTCTTTTTCAGAAAGGAATTCCTGGGGAATGGAAACACTTAATAGACCATAAATCCTTTCTTTGTATTGGAGACGAATGATCATAGGACCGCGACCATTGTACTTACTACGAAGGGGACAATCCGGGCATTGTATTTCAGGATGTCTGATTGTTAAGATACTTGGTCTCAAAAGAGCATTCTTAGCACAGGCTGGCAGCTGGCCTTGCTGGAGGAGTTTAAGCATTGGCTTAAAATGGCGGCCAAAGCCGGCCTCAGCATTACCAATTAATTTTCTCCTTTTATCAAAAAGGGCAATCCAGGCATTTCCGTAGCCAAAAGTCTTGATAAGGTTATGACAGGCCTGGTTAATGAGCTTTTTTCTATCTTTCTCTTTTACAATAAGCTGGTTAACTAAGCGAATAGCTCGCAGAACTGCATTTAAGTGCTTTATTTTAGCTTCAGCTTTTTTAAGGGAAGTAATATCATGAATAAAAATTACCTTTATTTTTTCACCTTCATAAGAGAATACCCTCGAACTAATCTCGGCATTGAAGGTTGATTCATCTTTTTTAAGACAGATGACTTCGGAAGGTTTTCTATACCGGTCCTGGATAATAGAGGAAGCAAGCGGCCGCGATTGAGGAGCAAAAAGAAAACCAAGATTCATTCCTTTAAGCTCTGATATTCTATAGCCTAACATGCGGGCTAATTTTTGGTTGGTATCTAAGATGCGGTTGCCATCATGGATAGCTATTCCTTCAAAAGCAGTTTGAGCTAAAATGGCAAATCTTCTCTGAGTGGCTTGCAGTTTGCTGGCCCTTTTTCTTATTTTATATCTTGAAGCAACTAAGTCAGCCACTTGCTGGTGAAGCCTGGCTATCTCGGCAGATAGTTTCTCTTTGCCTTTGTCTCTTTTTATCATGATCAATTCTTATAAAATTAGATAATGGTTAATCAATATAACAAAAAAGACCCTAAAGACCTTGGGCAAGGCGGTCAAGATGATTCATTTCTCTTTCTCTCAAGATATTAGGCACCTTTCACCCTTCTATAAGGATGTGAAAATATTTCATTTTAAGTAGTTCTAATTATATATAAAATCTAAAAATGTAGCAATCAATTCCTGAGCAAGGTAAGCATCATTATTTCTGTTTTAGGCTGAAATTTGTTTCTATTTATTTTATTATTTAGCCTTTAACAATTAAATCTTATTTTATATAATAATGATATTCAATGATTGAAATTTCAGTAAAAGGGGGAGCAGATGAGATATTTCATCTTGATTTTAATCCTGGTGGTAGCTGGCTATATGGCCTATCATCAGTTTCTGACCACGCCTTCAGCCGAATTAAAAGAAGTCAAGCAACTGGAAAAGGAATATAACGCTGCCGTCAGCGATTTCATGCGGGCAGTGCGGACTACGGGAGAAATCGGCATGGCCACTATACCTGATGCCCAAGATGCGGTGAGAGAAATTAAAAAAATTAGGGCTGATTTGACTGATTTAATGAAAAAATTAAAAGAAGAGGCTGCTATCAAACGCTCCAAAAGACTTATGGCCAAAATAGCCGAATTTTATAAAAAAAACGACCTCTATTGACACCTTAAAGAAGCATTTTGCCGGCAGGTTCATCACGTTTTAGAGTACCTGGTGGTGTGAATATTGTATATTTTGAGCATGAAATAGTCCATATCTCGGTAGCCGAATGCTTTTC
>CAZEQD010000064.1:0-11144 GCA_964514305.1 uncultured Eubacteriales bacterium | reverse complement strand
TGTTTGGTGTGGGAAGGATCATCCTGCTTGAGACAGCTAAAGGCATTCTTTTTCTCTTGATTACAGCTGTTTCGGGCATTTTGCTGGTAAAAAACCTATCTAAATCTACTGATCGCTCGGAGAGGGGTCTCTCCAGTTAAACGAATTGACATATTATTTGTTCGCAGATCAGGGTAGGCCGGGAATTAATAGATATTTATATCATCATGTTTTACATTTTAAATAATGTCCCTGTAGGACCTGCTTTACTCAGCCTGACATTAGCCTTTGATTTTAATCTGTAGGGCCAGCTTTCCTCAGCAGGCCGCTCGATTATATTGCTCACCTTCAAAAATATGTTAAACTTATTGAGCTGCAACTAAAGAATTTTCCTTTAATAAGAGAGGACAACCACGAGGAAAAAATGAAGGAATTGAATTTAAAACAAAGCTATCAAACCCTAATAGGCAAAAATTTTTCTCTAAAAATTTGGTTTAAGGGAAAGGTTTTGATTTTTTCCTTGATTTTAATCTTGATGACTGGTTTTCTGGGATGCAAAGGTCATCAGCAATCAGACATTCCCCTTAAGAAAAAGGTGAAACCCGGAGTGGAAGTTTTTCTGGAAAAACACTTAGATCTGATTAAAGGCAAAAAAGTAGGTCTAATTACCAATCCTTCAGGTATAGATAGCAACCTGAACAGTACTGTTGACCTTTTTTATCAAAATCCTGAGATTAATCTAGTTGCTCTCTACGGCCCTGAGCATGGCGTGCGAGGCAATGCCCAGGCCGGCCAGTATGTTCCCTTTTATGTGGATGAAAGGTACCACCTGCCTGTTTTTAGCTTATACGGCCAGTCAAGGCGTCCTGAGCTGGGTATGCTCAAAAATATAGATGAATACATGCGCTCCTTCGACACTCAGATTGAAGGCAAAGTTCCCAAAAAGGAAATGGTCAAGAATATTGAAGTCATGGTTTTTGACATCCAGGATGTGGGCACCAGGATTTATACTTATATAGCCACCATGGCTTATGCCATGGAAGCCTGTGCCCAGAATAATATTGACTTTATTGTCCTCGATAGACCAAATCCCATTAACGGCCTTGATATGGAAGGTCCCCTTCTTGAATATCCTCAATACAGCTCGTTCGTAGGTCTTTATCCAATTCCTGTCAGGCACGGGCTGACGGTTGGAGAATTAGCCATACTATTTAATCACAGGTTCTTGAAGGAAAAAGCTAAGCTTCAGGTAATTCCCCTGAAGGGCTGGCAGAGGAAGATGTGGTATGATCAAACAGGGTTGCCCTTGGTAAATCCTTCTCCAAACATGCCGACTTTGACCACGGCCACTATCTATCCAGGTCAGGTTTTTCTGGAAGGAACTAACCTCTCAGAGGGAAGAGGAACTACCAAGCCTTTTGAATTATTTGGCGCTCCCTGGATAGATGGTTACAAGCTAGCTAAAAAGCTTAACAGGCTTCACCTTCCAGGAGTTGCATTTAGAGAGGCCTGGTTTACACCGACTTTCTCCAAATATCAGGGAAAACTCTGTGGTGGGGCTCAAATCTATGTTAATGACAGAAATAGATACAGACCTTTAGCCACCACTCTTTATATTATTAAAACAATCAAGGACTTATATCCTGATCAATTTAAATTTCATGAAGAATATTTCGATAAAATAATGGGTACATCAACTACAAGAAAAGCCTTAGAGAGGGGATTAAGCATTCAGAAAATTATAGATAGCTACCGTCAGCAGCTTGATGATTTCAGAGAAATGAGGAAATCTTATTTGTTATATTAAATTAAGTGAACCAAAAGCTGAAGAATTTTTTAGCTTATCTTAATTTTTTTTCTTATAACCAGAAAGCTTATCCAAAAACAGTCTGGATAAATATGCTTGATACAGAATTATTGGATTTAGCTATTTCAGTTAAGTATTTCGATTAAAAGACGTCGCTTTCTCCTAAAAATCTGAAATAAGAAAAAAAGGAGGCGTGTTTTATTTTTTCTGCAGACTCTTAACTCAATTTGCGGATACGAACTTCAATATCCCTATCATCTTTTAGCAGCTCCACGATCTTTGAGGTATCAGTTTGACCGTAGTGATAAGGATAAAGGATTTTGGGGCAGAACATTCTGGCTGCCTCAGCCACCATTTCCGGGGCCATGGTGTAAGGCAGGTTCATGGGTAGGAAAGCAATATCTATATTTTTAAGTTGCTTCATTTCTGGAATATTTTCAGTATCACCGGCTACATAGACTCTTTTATCTCCAAAATTAATAACATAGCCGTTTCCTAGGCCACGTGGATGGAAAGGAATACCATTTGAGCGTTTATGGACTATATTGTAAGCTGGAACAGCCTCAATTTTAATCCCTTGGACAGTCTCAGCATCACCATTATGCATTATTGTCCCACCCTCCACCTTTTCAGCGCATTTCTCAGTATAGATTATATCTGTTTTGGGGGTGCGGATGGCCTTAATAGCTTCGGGATCTAAGTGATCGCCATGTTCATGAGTAACTAAAATGAGGTCTGCTTTGGGCATTTTGCTGTAATCGGCATAACGGCCCACAGGGTCAATATGGATTATTTTGCCAGCGAAATTGAACATCAGAGTAGCGTGGCCAATGAAGGTAATTTTTAATTGGCCTTGAGACGTTTGGAAGACATCTTCTTCAAACTGCTGTTGGGCCGTTACATTTACCATGAAAAAGGCGAATAAAAAGACAATTAGCAAAATAAAATTTCTCATCTTCATTCCTCCCTATCTATGTTAATAATATTATATATATTTTTTAAAAGAAATAGCTACTATCTTTGGAGAGATGGGTGGCCTCCAATTTTGCTCTTAACTTGGACAATATCCATTCGTATCAAAAACCATATTTAAAATCATCTAACAAAATTAAGCGGAAAGAATTTCATGAGCATGAAGGAGCTTTTCTTTTACCGGAAGTCCATAAGGACAAGCTGATTGGCAGTATCCTGGGCATGATACACAGGAGAAAGGTTTTTGGCTATCTTCAAGCTGGCTATAGTAGCGCATGGCTTCTTTTTCCATTCTATAATCTTCAAAATACATGCTGAAACGAAGGATGTCGTTGACCGCTACATGATGTGGGCAGGAAGCAAGACATTGGCTGCAACTTACCCGACAATAAAGGCTTCCAGCCTGTCTTTGGTATTCAGCTATTATTTTCATATCTTCTCTATTTAGTGATTTTCCTGAAGCGGCTACATACTCTTCCACGTGAGAGTAGCTGCTCATGGTGACAATCAGACAGTCAATATTCTGATTGCTTAAAACCCAACGAATAGCTGCTTGAGGATAGCTTACCTTAGGACTTATCAGTGATTTTAAGCGGCCGTGTTTGCCACCGGCAAAAACTTTCATAGCTACTGTGCCTATGCCTTTATCATGAACTTTTTTAATCAGGGATTCTATCTTTTGGCCTTCTAGATGATTATAGATAACCAAAATAACTTGAGGAAAATCAATATTTAATGCCTGTTTAAGAGTCAGCTGAGGATTATGAGTGGAAAAGCCGGTAAAGCGAATTTTCCCTTCTTTTTTTAGTTGAGAATAAGCGGCTTGGAGTTCTTCATTTTTGAGCAGACTAAGATCGCTGATGTTGTGAACCATGGCAATATCTACATAGTCTGTTTGCATCCGTTTGAGACTAGCCTCAACTCTTTTTATTATATCTTCCTTTTTTATCTTTTCTCGAGGAGAATAGGCGTGTTTGGTGGTAATAATTACTTTATCGCGCACATCTTTAAGAGCTTGACCGATAAAGCTCTCACTTTTTGTCCGCAAGTAGCTTTCAGCCGTATCAAAATAATTGACGCCACAATCAAAAGCATATCTCAAGACATTGGGTTCAAATAAAGAAATGGCTCCGCAGCTTACATCGGAGACTTTAAGGCCGGTGCGGCCTAATGTTTTATATTTCTGAATTTTCGGAAAAGGTGTTTCTGCCTGGTTTGTTTCTGTGGTTAAAGAAAAAGCGTCTTTTTTGCCAGCTAAGCCTATGCCTAAAAGACCAGAGCTGAATGCCTGTAAGAAATTGCGGCGATTTAATTTAGCCATAGTACCTCCTTTGGAAACATTGGTCTTTAATTTTTTAAGCCTTTTTATATTCATCAATTTATACTTAATGGTACGCTGAGGACAGCGGACCCTATAGATCTATCAGTTTCCTTTGCCATTTTTATTTTTTTTTGACCTGGACAGGTGATAGTATTTCCAGTTTATCAGCTAATGGCTGGAATTCCTGTGACCAGAGTAAAATCAGATAATTGTTCTGGCCGCGGTCGGGTATCATCAATTTTGCTCCGGCTTTCAGAACATCTCTGCTCGGTCTCGAATCATAAAAATCCAGTTCAATGTTTAACCCGCTTACAGAGAAAATAAGTTTATCTTTATTTTTAAAACCTGCCTGCAGCAGTGATTGTTTAGTCCAGTTGGTGTTGATGATAAGCAGACCGCGCTGGAAATTAAAATCGATGATATTGCCTCTTAATACGCCCTCGGAAAGTTTGACCTGGCCTAGGTTAATTTCAAGTTTTGTAAAAAAATCCGAAGCCAAATGTAAGTTAAATTTCACCTCAGAAAGCTGATGAAGAGTGCCTCTGGTGCCAATCTGAGATTTAAACCAGGAAGAAGGCAGGTTAAGGCCGTTCTCTGATTGATAAGGGCCAAAATCATAGTTAACCTCATATTTATCGCCTTGAGCATCAAAACCTTTAAGAACCATCCTTTCTATCTGATAATTTTCAGGCTTTAAAAAGAAATTGACCTCCAGATTATAGATTTTTGAGGTTAAGACGTAAAGCTTCTTAGGTCCAAATGATTTAAGTCCTTGAAAATTAAGTTTCCCTTTAAAGTTTTTTAGAGTGAAAAAGCCAGAAGCCAATTTGGCCCAAACCTGATAAGTTTCTTTTTGAAGCCCCTGAAGCTGGCCGATATGACCGAAACTGTTTATTTTGACTTCTTCATCAGTGACCAGAATTACCTCTGTAATTGCCGGTTGCTTACCTGTGGTCATTTTCATGGCTCCGGTTGGAGATATAAAGTATGTTTTAGGGCCTGCTTTAAAAGAAAAATTTTTGATTTTAGCCACTTGTTCGGAGTTACCAGCGGCCTCAATGTTTTTATTTACCAGTTCTTCTTTCGATATTCCGGGTTGATAGAATGAAGTTGCTACCAATATAGAAAGGAAAATAAACGTGCTTATGTAAATGGTCAAGGGTCGAAAGTTCATTTTTTCCCTCCTCATTTCATCGGCTACCTTATTCTAAAGAATTTTTAATTTAAGAACAAGGATTTCTTAAAAGCTTAGTTTGTAATTTTTTCTTAAAACGATTGTTTATTTTAGAATAAAAATTTATAATGCAAACCTTTTTTAGACTAATGAGGCCTAAAATGATAAAAATTTGTGGATCTTGGTTAGAATTTTTTGGGAAAAGAATAGTATTAATTTTACTAATTGGGATTATAACCTTAATTTTTGGATTACTTCCATATTCCTATGGAGAAATAAAAGGCTTAATGTTTTTGGATTATTATTATGTAGCCCAACATCACTTGAAAGACATTAAAGGTCAGCATGGCTTCTGGTTCCGGAGAATTTACCTGACTTATGATAAAAGCCTTGCACCTAATTTTAAAATGCGTTTCAGGCTGGAAATGAATTCGGCCGGAGACTTTAAAACAAAAAGTAAACTTTTGCCTATGGTTAAAGATGCCTCTCTCAGCTACAAGATGGACAAACATCAACTTAAGCTGGGCATAATCCCTACTCCAACCTGGAATAACATCGAGACTTATTGGGGCTACAGATGTTTAGAGAAAACAGTTGTTAATCTCCAGAAATTGGGGGCACCGAGAGATTTTGGCCTATCTTTACAAGGCACCCTGGATAAAAACCAGAAAATCTCTTATATGGTTATGTTTGGCAATGGCCAATCTATTAATTCAGAAATAAATAAAGGGAAAAAAATCTATGGCCAGTTGGGTTTCAAGCCGTGGTCAGGATCCTATTTTGAATTTTATGGAGATTATGAAAAACAAAACGATAATATGACTTACTATATATATCAGGCATTTGGCGCTTATAAAACATCGTGGGGTAGGGTAGGATTTCAGTTTACTAAGCGATTCTTTAAACAAGGCGAGAGGATTGATAATTGGCCTGTTTTTTCTGCTTTTGCCATCATAAAGGCTTCTGAATCTACGGAAATTATTGCGCGCTATGATAGAGTTTTCGAGCCAAATCCCAAGGGAGAAGAAATATCTTACATTCCTTTCTCCAATGTGGCTTCTTCTCATTTGATAATAGGGGGGTTCAGCTGGCAAGCGGCTCAAAATATTTGGCTTATTCCTAATCTAAAATATGTATTTTATACAATGCCTGATAAAGGAGAAAAACCTGACTCGGATATCTATTTCAACCTGACAGTGTTTTTCAAATTTTGACCTTACACATTATTATAGTTAAGGCTAACGGTCTGCTGGGGACAGCGGGCCCTACACCTTACTCCTAACTCTTTACTGTTTACGCTTTCTTCTCGATTGGGCGACCTCTTTGACTGCTTCAACTGCAGTTTTTATTTGTTCTTCGGTATTAAAAGGACCAATGCCAAAGCGCACAGCCCCATGGATTTTGGCTGTGCCTAATTGCTCGTGGGCTAAGGGAGCACAATGGAGGCCTGTGCGGCAGGCAATATTATAATCCACATCAAGCATAGTTCCCGTATTGAGTGCCTCCAGTCCATCGACATTAAAAAGAAAAATGCTAATGTGATTACTTAAATCATCCTGACAGTATAATGTTACTCCTTCTACATCTTTTAAACCATCTCTAAGCATTGTTGTTAACTTCATTTCATGTTCGTAGATATTGCTCAAGCCTCTTTTTTGGATCCATTTCAAACCGGCATGAAGACCAGCCACTCCAAGAGTATTAAGAGTTCCGTATTCCAGTTTATATGGATATTCATAAAGATGAGTCCTAACTGCTGAGCGGATTCCAGTTCCTCCGGCTCTTGTATGCCTAATTTCTACACCTTCTTTTACATATAAGCCACCTATTCCTGTCGGTCCCAGAAGAGACTTGTGGCCGGTAAAGGCAACTATATCCACGTTGAGCTCTTCAATATCGATAGGTATTTTTCCGGCAGATTGAGAAGCATCAATGGCCAAAGGAATACCTCGTTCCTGGCAATAGCGTCCTATTTCTTTGATGGGTTGAATAGTACCTATCACATTGGAAGCGTGGTTGACAATTACTAATTTGGTGTTTTTCTTGAACATTTTAGGAAAATCATCCGGGTCAACAAACCCTTTGTCATCAAAAGGAATGTAATCTACTTCGACGCCATTGAATTTGGAAAGATGATAAAGAGGGCGCAGAACAGAATTATGCTCAATGGTTGTGGTCAAGGCATGGTCGCCTTGCTGGAGCATTCCATTTATAATTAGATTAAGGGCGTCGGTCGAATTATAGGAAAAGCAAAGTCTATTGGGATCACGACCATTAAAAAATTTAGTTAGCATCTGGCGTGTTTCTTCCACTAACTCGCCAGTTTCCATACAGAGATCATAACCCGAACGGCCGGGATTTACGCCAAAATTACGGTAGAAATGATTCATAAAAGTGTAAACCTCTTCAGGTTTGGGGAAAGAAGTAGACCCATTATCCAGATAAATTAAATCTTTCATTTTTGACCTCATATCCTTTCAAAAATCTGGCTTTTTCCTTAATTCTTTGTTGGCGCCCCTCTCTGCCAATCATTTCCTTTTGATTTCTTGCTAAGTAAGCTAATCGCATGCTTATTTCAAGATAAACAGCAATAGCAATCAATTCAGGTTGAATAATTTATCTCAAATTGGGCGCAGAAATCAAATAATTTTTAGGCGATGGATGTATTTTTGATAATGCCCCCGATTATGGAAGGACAGGCCTCCGCCTTGTATCTAATGTTAATGCCCGCTTGGGACAGCGGGTCCTCCAGTTTAAAATCAAAGGTTAATGTTCTACAGGGATAGCGAACCATACAAACAGTAGAGCCTACAGCTTTGTTGTCATAAATTAATTGACATAAATTATCTAAATAGAATAAAATAATTGAACCAAAAAGATCTATGTTCAAGAATCTAAGCAGATATCTTGCTTTTTTGACTATAATAATCTTAATCAGCGCTATCTTTTCCTGCCAGCCATCTAAGAAACCCTTTGATCTTGTCATAAAAAATGGCTTTATAATTGATGGTACAGGCAATCCTTGGTTTAAGGCCACAATCGCTATCAAAGACAAAAAAATAGTAAAAGTAGGCGCTATAAATGAAAACCTAGCTAAACAGATCATCGATGCTCAAAATTTAATTGTAGCTCCTGGTTTTATTGACGTTCACACTCATTGTGATCGAGGAATTGCTGAAGTCCCTACTGTTGACAATTATCTTCTTCAGGGCGTGACTACAGTCATTGGCGGTAATTGTGGAGGGCATCCATATCCGCTCCAACATATTTGGAATAAACTTGAAAAAAGCGGTATTTCCTTAAATTTTGGCTGTCTTATTGGTCATAATACAATCCGGCGTGAAGTTATGGGTTATAAAATGACCGATCCTACGCCAGAAGAAATGGCCAAAATGAAAGCTCTTGTTGAACAAGAGATGAAAGCTGGGGCTTTAGGGCTATCCACTGGTTTAGCTTACCTGCCAGGGATTTACTCCAAGACAGCAGAAATAGTTGAATTAGCTTCGGTTGTAGCCCGTTATGGAGGAATATATGCTTCTCACATTAGAAATCAAGGGCTCCATATTACTAAGGCCATCGAAGAAGCCATTTCTATTGGGGAAAAAAACGGAATTCCAGTTGAGATATCCCATATTAAGCTGGCCAATGATGCTGTTTGGAATGAAATTGAAAGAATAACAAGACCAGTTGAAGAGGCCCGCAAAAGGGGAGTGGAAGTTACCCTGGACCAATATCCTTACACGGCTACCAGCTCGGGCTTTACCAGCAGCTTTCCTTCCTGGGCTTTTGAAGGAGGAAAGGACAATTTTTTAGAGAGGCTGAAAGATAAGAACATCTATGAAAAAATAAAATCATTTATTATCCAGAGAAGATTAACCTCGACTAAAGGTATTAACAAACTAAAAACTATTTATATTGCCAGCTGCCGAAAATTTCCGGAGTATGAAGGACATAATCTTGAGGAAATATTAATATCTCAGGGAAAAGAGCCAACTGTATCCCAGGCGGCTGATCTAATCATTGATATTGAAAAAAATGGGGGAGCGAGCGGTGTTTTCTTTCAGATGAATGAAAAAGATGTAGATGCTTTAATGCGCTTGCCTTTTACTATGCATGCCTCGGACGGCAGTGTCCAGCAATTGGGGAAAGGAGTTCCTCATCCCCGAAATTACGGCACTTTTCCCCGGGTCATTGCTCGTTATGTAAGAGAAAGGCATGTAATTTCCCAGGAAGAGGCCATCAGAAAAATGACTTCGCTCCCTGCTCAAACTTTTCGTCTAAGAAATAGAGGCTTGATTAGAGAAGGCATGTTTGCTGATCTAACTATATTTGATAAAGAAAAATTCAAAGACAAGGCTACTTATGCCAATCCCCATCAGTACAGTCAAGGCCTTTTTTATGTTATCGTTAATGGCCAAATAGTAGTGGATAAGGGTCAACATACGGGCCGTCGGGCAGGTATGATTCTTTATGGTCCAGCTAAAAAATAAGGAGGATCTTGTGCTTATAAAAAATAATTTAGAAGTCAGAGAAGATTATGTAGAAGAAAAGGGAGCTAAAGATGTTTTAAAAAAAATACTCATAGGACCAGAAGATGGTTCTGACAATATAATAATGAGATACTTCAAAGTTCTCTCCAACGGTAACACTCCCTTTCACCGCCACGACCATGAACATATAGTTAAAGTGGAAAAAGGCCAAGGGGTAGTCATTAGTAAGGATAGAAAAGAGACCATTATTAAGGAAGGTCAGAGTCTTTTTATTGGATCCAATGAAGAGCATCAATTCAAAAATCCATTCCCTAAAACTTTTGAATTTTTGTGCATCATCCTCAATCCAGAAAAGAAAGCTGTTAAAAAATAACAGCTGGCTCTGCAATTAGTGATGATGTTCAACACAAGTAAGGCTATCGAATTTTTGTTAGCTCGAGGAAATTTGCCCATTCTATACTGGCTAAAAAGGGATATTTTGGAAGTTCCAGTTGATCGAGAATATAAAAACCTCAAAAAATTTGCATCTAGGATAAGAATATTAAAAAAACAAAGAGCCAACGGCGGTTGGTGCATGAAGAAATACGAAGGTAATCCTCGCTGGGAAAAAACTTATTACATTGTTGAAACTTTAAGGAACGCTTTTCATCTATATAATTATGGATGTACCGTAGAAGATGAATGCATTCAAAAAGCTGTTGACTTTTTGTTTTCCACTCAATCCCAGGAAGGCGATTTCCGGGGCGCTTATCTCAACGAATATGCTCCCACATATCACGCTCTTACTCTTGAAATCCTCTGCCTTTACGGCCTGGACAAAGATAAAAGAACTCAAAAGGGATTCCGCTGGCTCATCAATAACAAACAAAATGATGGCGGCTGGGTTATCCCTTATCGTACTGTTGATAAAGAAGAGCTTAAAGCCCGTTACAATTTCGAAGCTCAATTAAAAACTGATCCCATCAGGCCTGACTTGAATCAGCCTTTCTCTCACTTAGTAACAGGTATGGTCTTGCGGGCTTTAGCAGCATCTTCCACTTGGTGTAAAAGCAAAATAGCCTGGAAGGCAGGGGCGTTGCTAATGAGCCGCTTTTTCCAGGCTGATAAATACGAAGATCGTCGCCAGCCATCCTTCTGGAAAGAAATTACCTATCCTTTTTGGGCAACTGACATATTAAGCAGTCTGGATTCACTTTCAAAGATAGGATTTGATGCTAATCACGAAAAAATTCAACAAGCTCTAAGATGGCTTCAAAAACAACAAAAAAAAGAAGGATATTGGGAATCAGGTATTCCTAAATCAACCTTAGAAGATCATCTTTGGGTAACCTTGGCTGTTCTTAGAGTAATCAAAAGATTCGGTTTTCTTGAGCTTTAATTCTTTAAAGACAAGTAGTCTAA
>CAZEQD010000063.1:0-11556 GCA_964514305.1 uncultured Eubacteriales bacterium | reverse complement strand
CGAAAAGTGGGGTAATTGATGCTTATGGGGTCAGACCTTCATAAGTTTCATAACTCTAATTCTTACAATAATTGTAATAACTTTTGTCCCCTACAAACCGACGAAATATATCAATAGAGAAGCATAATTTATGAAACTTATGAAGGTCTGACCCCGTCTGCTGGTAAAGGCCTTGTCCTCAGCGGGCAATATAATGTGGAGTGTTTAAGCAAATTGTTTATTAGGCCGAAAATCTTCTTGATTGTTATCGGCTTAAAAAGTAATATAATTATTAAGAATAATTTAGATGATTGGAAAAGAAATCAATTTATTTAGTCAAGTCAATCTAGTCAATATTTTTTCTTAATTATAACTATAAATAAAAGGGAGTAATAATGGATTTTTTATTAACCCCTGAACAAGAAATGTTAAGAGACTCTATCAGAAATTTTGCCCAAAAAGAAATTCAACCTTATGTCCAGGAAAGTGATGAGAAAGGAAAATGGCCTGAAGAGCTGACCAAAAAGCTGGCCGAAATGGGCCTGTTAGGGATAATTATTCCGCCTGAATATCAAGGAGCCGGTTATTCCAACGTGGATTATGTCCTCATTTTAGAGGAGATTTCCAAGGTGGATCCTGCTGTTGGCCTGGTGGTGGCCGCCCATAACTCTTTATGTTCTAATCATATTAATCTCTTCGGCAATGAAGAACAGAAAAGAAAATATCTAACCCGGCTGGCTTCGGGTCAAACTCTGGGAGCCTGGGGATTAACAGAAGATGAGGCTGGTTCTGATGCGGCCGCTCTTAAAGCCAGAGCCGTAAAGAAAGGGGGCTACTGGCTGCTCAACGGTTCCAAGCTTTTTACTACTAATGGCTCTCTGGCAGAAATCGCCGTGGTCATGGCTGTCACCGATCCAGCTAAGGGAAGAAATGGAATCTCTGCTTTTATTTTAGAAAAGGGGATGGAAGGCTTTAGGCCGGGCAAGAAGGAAAATAAATTAGGAATCAGAGCGGCTGATACTTCAGAACTTATTTTTGAAGATGTAAGAGTGCCAGCTTCCAATTTGATTGGCGAGGAAGGAAAGGGCTATCGTCAGGCTATGACCATTTTAGATGGCGGCCGGGTTAGTATTGCTGGCTTTTCCCTGGGTATTGCCGCTGGAGCTTTGGAATCGAGCTTAAAATATGCTAAACAGCGGGTCCAGTTTAAGCAGCCTATTACCAATTTCCAGGGGATCCAGTGGATGCTGGTAGACGGTTTCACCGAGCTGGAAGCAGCCCGTTTGCTTACCTATCGGGCCGCTTTTCTTGAAGATCAAGGCAAGAAGATTCCCAAAGAATCAGCTATGGCCAAACTCTATGCCAGTGAGCTGGCTGTTAAAGCCTCCTCTATGGCCGTCCAAATTTTTGGCGGTTACGGGTTTACTAAAGATTATCCTGTGGAAAAATTCTATAGGGACTCTAAACTGGCCACCATAGGCGAGGGGACTTCCGAAATCCAGCGCTGGATTATTGCTCACAAAGTTCTCTCTGAGTATTAGACCTAAGCTTATAGCCAAATAAGGAATTAGCTTAATATTAAAGACAAGAAGAATAGTTATTTTCTTTAAATAAATAGCCAATAATGGAAGATCTCGCTCAAGAAATCCTCCAGGGAAAAGCAAGGGCCATAGCCAGGGCTATTTCCCTGGCCGAAAATGACAGCCAATCTGCCCGGGAGATAATAAAGAAAATATTTCCTTACAGCGGTCAATCAACTGTTATTGGCATCACTGGAGCTCCAGGCTCAGGCAAAAGTACCCTTGTCGATGGGCTGATTCCTCTGCTCAGGAAAAAAGATAATAAGGTGGGAGTGGTGGCCGTAGACCCTTCCAGTCCTTTTAGCGGGGGAGCTATTTTAGGTGATCGCATCAGAATGATGCGGCACAGTACAGATCCTCAGGTCTTTATTAGAAGCATGGCCACTCGTGGTCAGCTGGGAGGCCTGGCTAAAGCCACTGGAGATGCTATTACTATTCTGGAAGCTGGAGGCAAAGACTCTATTTTGATTGAGACTGTCGGTGTTGGTCAGGATGAGGTGGAAATAGTCAAATTAGCTGATATCATTGTTGTTGTTCTTTTCCCAGGGACGGGCGATGATATCCAGATCTTTAAAGCTGGAATAATGGAGATTGCTGATGTTTTTGTTATTAATAAGGCCGATTCTCCTGATGTTGATCGAATAGAGAGACAGCTTAAAGCAGTCCTTGAGCTGGGCTATAAAGAGCAAAAGGCAACACCAGTGGTCAAAACAGTGGCTACCGAAGACATTGGCCTGGAGCAGTTGATGTCAGGAATAAACAATGTAATCTCAGCTCAAAAACCAGGCCAACGGCAGGCCAGAAGAAAGAAGCTCATCTCCTCTATGTTGAGAGACATCCTAACCGAGAGAATTTATAGCTTAATAGCTCATGATGTTGATCAATCCCTCTGGGAGGAGTGGGTAGAGAAAGTTTATAAAAGACAGATCGACCCTTATTCAGTGGCAGAAATGATACTAAGCAGGATAAAAAGAGAGCCAGGACAATAATTAAACTTCTGAATTGATAGCGAGGCTTAACAAATTTTAAAATTATCTTAATCTGGCTTAGGGCCGCTTTCTTCTCGATTGACCTCCAAACTTTCTTGGGGCAGATGAATTATAATTTTGGTTCCCTTTCCTTCCTGGCTGGAAAGGCGAAGACTGCCGCCGTGGCTTTCAATTATTTTTTTTGCGATTGGCAGACCTAAACCTGTTCCTACTTCTTTGGTGGAAAAATAAGGCTCAAAAATCTTATCCAGCAGATTCTTTTTAATACCTATGCCGCTATCTTTAATGCTCAGCCTCAGCCCTTTCTTTTCTTTTGAGACTTTAATCTCTATTTCACCCTGGTCTTTGATGGCCTCGATTGCGTTGGTTATGATATTCCTTAAAGCTATCTTCAGCTTAGCTTCATCAGCCCAAAGGGAGAAGTTCTTTCCTTGAAAGCTGACTTTAATTTTGATTCTATCAACCAGATTTTTTTGATAAGGTTCAATCGTTTCTTCTATTATCGCTCGTAGATCTACCAGCTCCTTATGCAGGCTGGTTTCCTTGGAAATTTCCAAGAATTCTTGAGCGATTTTCCTCAAGTTTTCAACTTCTTTAATTATGTAAGAGGCTGATTCTTTTAGAATTGGCTCGAAATCTTGAGGTCTATCTTCATAGACACGGAGTAGATGTTCGGCTGAGAGCTGAATTGGCGTCAGCGGATTTTTTATCTCATGAGCTACTTTGTGCGCCATTTCCGCCCAGGCAGCTTTTTTACTCATCTCGGCTAATTCATGTTGATGCTTTCTTAGATTCTTGACCATGGTGTTGAAGCCATCAATTAGAGTTTTCATTTCATCCTTAGATTTATGCTGAATAGAGATTTCAAGATTGCCAAGGCTAATTTCTTTGGTTCCAGCCAGGAGTTTTTGAACAGGTTTAATAATCATGGCTCCAATGCCTCGGGCAAAAAGGAGAACAATAAGGCCAAAAAAGACAGAAATAAAAAACAGAAATTCGATCAATTGGAGGGTTGCGGCCGAAATTTCTTGCTGTTCTAAAGGGAAGGGAAGGGAGATAAAAAGATATTTGTTTCCCAGGAGAAGGGGGACAGTCAGAGTGTGGAAAGAATAGTCACCTATTTTTTGGGTCTGAGTGTAATAGGGATTGTTCTCGTACTGAATTCTGAAAAAAATCTCGCCATCGATAAGTTCGGGAAAAAGACCGGAATCGAAAAATTCTCTTCGACTGGAAGAGATAAGCTTACCGTCTTGGTAAAGGTTAACATCATTGTCGATGGTTGCGCTTATCCAGAGCACGTCATCTTCAGCAAGGATAGTTGGTGAAAGCTGTTCTTGTTGTTGAAGAAGAACCAGGTCTTCAATTATACCCTGAGCTAAGGTGGCATGGATGGCTGCTTTTTCTGTAAACTGCTGACTGAAGATTCGGCTGAAGAAATTCCGGGTGAAAAAGGTAAAAAGAATAAGGGGAATTAAGGCCACGGCAAAAAAGGAAATATATACCCGGTTAGCAAAGGACCAGAAAGGATTCTGAATTTTTCTTTCTCTAGAGGCGATTAAAAACAAGATAAAAAAGAGAAAGAAAAAAATGAGATAAAGAAAAAAGAGTTTTAAAAATTCAACTGCATAATCATAGACATCTTTTTGGGGAAGGAACAAAGTGTATATTCTGTTGTCTTTTTTGAGATAAAAACAATCATACTTACCCCTTTTATCTTTAAAGGAAGACCAAAAAGGCTGAGAAGAAGAAGTTATTTTTTCTAATAAAAAAGAGGAGAGGCCATAATTTATTTTGTGTGGATTGAACAACAGCTCGCCTTGAAGATCATAAATAGCAAATCCCAGAGAATATTGATTAAGAGAGGGAATGGAAGAAGCTCTTAAGAGGTCGAAATAAGGATTGGCCGAATAAAGGAAAGGCAGCATTTCGTAATCAATAGATAAATAAATAATCGACCTTCCTAGATGAGTTTGGCCTTCGAACCAATCTTTATAAGCTATCAGGAAATCTTTTTCCTTGCCCATAAAAATTATATTCTGACGAAGGTTAGACCACTTTGGGCTTAAAGGAAGCTCGTAGTCTAAGCGGTAGAGAATGGGTATATTCAGAGAAAAGCGAGAAAGCAGGGAACCATCTTCAGCCTGTATTTCAAGGCTTGAATACCAATTGAATTTGGCCAAAGGAGTATTTTGCCAAAGGAAGTGAGCTGTGTCTTTTGGTTGCCGGTTATGAAGGAGAGAGAGAATTAAATCTTTTCTCTTTTCAATTTGAGGAATAGATTGCCTAAGCAGGAATCTTCCCCAATCTTCCTCTGATTTTATGATGTTATAAAGGGAGTTTTGAACAAGCCTTTTACTCTGGAAAGATGTAGCTATCTGGAGAGAAGAATAAACGAAGAAAGTACTCAGGGTAAAGGAAGTAAATAAAATAAGTCTTTTTCTTTGCCAGCCAGGAAAGAAAGCAATAAAGAAGATTATCAGGATTAAACAGGCTTCAAGGCTAAAAAGAAAAGGGAAATTGCTTATTCTTGTCATCAAGAAATAGGCTCCAAATCCTAAAATGAGGGTAATGAAGGGCAGCCAAATAGAAGGTGAATAAGCGGAGGCTGATTTTAGCAGGAAAAAAATAGCCAAGCTAAAACTGAGAAAAAAGAGGAAAAGACTGAGATGAAGCAGAAGAAAAGAAAGATTAAAGGAGAAACGAAGAAGGTTTAAATTGGAGTTAAAAACCAAACGGAAAAGAAGAGCCTGGAAGATAAAGATAATAAAAATAGCTGCGGCTGTTGATCCGAGATTGATGATGAAGGAAATAGGAAGAGTGACTTTTTCCTTGCGTTTTTCAGCTATTTTTCTGACTAGGGGCCGCAGGTTGAGAATAAGAAAAAAGAGAAAAAGTGAGGTCAAAAAAATATCAGCCGGAGACTTAGTTAAACCAGCTATGGAAATAAAGGCTGCTTTTGCTGGTGAGAAGAAGGGTAGGGATTTAACTTTTTCCAGATTGCTAATGGGGAAAAATAAAAATCTAAGGCCGATTAAGATAAAAATAATGGCCAGGGAAGATATAAAGCGGGAGGATTTATAAGAAAATCTCTTGCGGATATAAAATAAAAGAAAGATAAGCGACATTCCTCCCAGAAGATAAAAGGCCAGAAAAATATTTTCTTTAAGAGAAGAAATTTTAGCGGTTAGGGCAGGGGATCTAAGGGTGATGGTGGCCACTATTTTATTATTTTCATTGCGCAGAGGAAAAAATATAGTCTGGACTTTATCCTGAAGCTGGGGTTGACCTATATATTCATCTTGATGTCGGGCAAAAAGTTTTTCATAACCAGAGATATCTTCTCGAAAATCTCTGTATTCCAGCAGGCAGTTTTTGGCTAATTTTGGCTTAAGAAATTGGTATTCTCTTAAATAAGGACTTTGAAGATGGGGAACAAAAGCTAAGAGGCGGTAATAAACAAGATATTCACGGTTATTTATCTTCTGGAAAAAGATAAGATAGGAGGAGGCCTTATCTTTAACCAATAGAGATAAGCGCTTAAGTTCGAGAGAATTTTTCTTCCTTGCCTGAAATATAGGCTTGAGGTCTATAACATTACCTAACCAGAGGATTAAATTAAAATGCTGGTCATAGTAAGCTACTCCTTCGAGCCTCTTATCCAGGCCTTGTTTCTTGAATAGAGCAAATATTTCTTCTTTTCTCTGAGGAAAAGGGTTAACTATTAATGATTTTTGTTTTTGTTTTGCTTGACTGATTAAAGAACCAAATTCTGTTTTTATGGCCTCAGCTTGTTGCCTTAAATGCCGCAAACTCTTTTGATAATAATTCGCAGAGATAAAGTTAGGCAGTAAAAAAGAGAGACTTAAGATTAAAGCTGAAAGGAAGAGGCAGACTGAAAATCCCCAGAGGAATAAGTTTTTTTTCAGATTAATGGGCATTATTTTCAAATTTTTTCGGCTTTAATTTCTACTATTTTCCAATCTTTGGCATTTTGCCTGTCGGCTTTTAATAAATCCAAGGGTAGAGAATAGCTGGCAGAGGTGATTTCTCGTTTTAAGTAGAAAGAAAGGTAAAAGACATATTGATTGTTGTTTTTTTTGTTTTTGAATGACCAGCGGGCTTTGAATATATATTTGTTTTTAGCTTCAGGAGGGAAGCTCTGGCTTTCGGGATAAAACTCGAAAGTTGAATAGGAAGAGAAAAGACGCTGGAAAAAAAAATAGGCCTGTTGGTTGGAAAGTTGATCAGAGAAAGAAATTGGCTCTGGCAGGGAGATATTAATAAAGCTTCGTTCAGAGAAGAGCTCATAAAGTCCTTTAGCCTTATTCTGGAGAAAAGATTTTTCTATATTTTGGGTTACAGAAGGAAGAGAAACGGTTAAAATAGTAAGAAAGAAAACAATAACAGCCACAAACAGAATATTAACACAGCCTTTTTATTATAAGCAAGAGCGGTCCATCTTTACGGGCTCAGGCCTTTATGGTTTTTTTGCTTTTTCTTCTTTGGAGGTGATTTCTTCAGAGACAATATGCCTCAGCTCTTCCTTGATTTTATCAATCTTTTTGAGCTTAGTTTGAATTTTATCGAACAGCTCCTGCTGTTTTTTTATGCCTTCTTGAATGAGAAAAGCGGCACTTTCAGAACGGCTTTTAAAAAGGCCGGCTTCGACCAACATACCCAATTTTTCATTGCTTTCATCATTGACCCGAATAGTCAGGACTGTATTACGGGCGGCTAAGGCTTTATCGATAACTTTTTTGATTGACTCAGCCGTACGCGAGGCCAGCTTCTCCACCTGATTGCCAAGTTCATCTAATTTAGTTTGAGTTGTTTTCTCTTCTGAGCGGGAAGTATTTTCTTTATTTTTACTATTCATTTTTACGCTCCTGTAATATGTAATTTAATTACAAATTACCAAATTACATAGAATTTGTCAAGTTGGGGATTTTTGCTGAAGTGCCTTTTCTTTTTTCCTTGACTATTAAAGATTCACAAGGCTGTCTGAAAATCAGCCTTTTTTAAACCAAGAGATTTAATTGGTTGTGAATTTAAGGGTTGTAGAGAAAAGATTTAACTGCAGTTAAAAATAGCAGCTGCTATTTAAGGACTCGGACTATAAATTTAAATATTTGAAAAAGAAGGTAATTATTCGCTCAAATAGAATAAAAATGCATAAGAAAAAGTTGACTAACTAGCCTGGACTATTCATAAAAAATGCCGATGCTTATTTTTCTTCAGCAATATCAGGAGGTTATCCTGACATTGCTGAAGAAATTTTCAAGAAGAATCTTTTTTATATTCATCGGCATTTTTTACCCTTCGGGCGAGCCTATTTTGGCACATCTGCTTTGTTGTGACCCATTTGCGGTAGACGACCACAGCGGCATGGCTCACGCCTCGCATCTGCATCAACCTAGGCTCGTGAATAATCTAGGTTAGTAAAATAGAATTTTTAGCAGAAAAGATTTATTCTTCTTTTTTCTCTTCTGCTTGTTCCGATTCTTCCTTTACTTCTTCCTTTACTTCTTCTTTTGTTTCTTCTTCTTTTGTTTCTTCTTCCAGTTTTTTAGTCCTTATAGCATCCTTAATGCTGCTGATACCAGCAATAAGGGCTATGAGGCCACCGAAGAAGAGAATAGGAGGAACGCAGCCGAAAACGAGTTCATAGAATTCGCGCCACCAAACAAAGATAACCAGGACCACGCCACCGGCCATGGCTATCAATCCTCCGATTATAGCTAGAACTTTACCCATGAAATACCTCCCTCTATCTTATTAAATTAAATTACTTTAGAGCCGCATTATAACAAAACAAAGTTTAAGAAGCAATAAATTTAATTTCAATAAGAGAATCTTTTTGATGGCAGAGACGGTTGATTTTTTTAGATAGCTGGCATAATGTATCTATCTAGTAAGAAAGGCTGAGTTTAATGAAGATTAGAGCCGTAATTTTTGATATGGATGGCACTATTGTTGATGTTAGTTATGACTGGCAGCAGATAAAAAAAGAATTAAATACAGGGGGAAAGCCTATCCTCCATTATTTAATAAGCTTAAAAGAACCCGAGCGATCAGAGAAGTGGAAGGCGTTGGAAAAATTTGAAGATGAGGCTACTGCTAAGGCCAGCCTGAAGGAAGGCATGAAAGAATTTTTAGATTTTTTGGCCGAGAAGGGAGTAAAACGGGCTTTGGTGACCAATAATTCTAATAAAAATGTTAATTTTCTCTTGCGGAAGTTTAATCTCCAATTTGAGGTTATATTGTCAAGAGAAAGCGGTCTCTGGAAGCCTTCTGGCTCACCTTTTGAGGCTGTTTTAAAGAAACTGAGTTTAAAAAAGGAAGAAGTCTGTGTTGTTGGTGATTCCCATTTTGATATTGAGGCAGCCCAGAAGGCGGGAATTTCTATTGTTTTTATTCTTAATAAAAATAAAGAGAGGTTTGATCATTTTTCGGTTGAAGTTTTTTCCTCAGTTAAGAACTTAAAAGAGAGAATAGGAAGGCTTATTTAGCCTTTTAATCAAATGGAAATCTAAGCAATAAGGAGATGAAATGGAACAAGAAAAATTACTTTTAATACCTGGGCCAACGCCTGTTCATCCTCGAATTATAAATTCGCTTTCTTTACCGACTATTTCTCATGTGAGTCCTGTTCTTGTCCGGGAGATGAAAGAGACTCTGGCCAATTTAAAAAAAATCGTTTTCTGCCAGAGAGGAGAACCTTTTATTATTTCAGGTTCAGGCACTTTGGCTATGGAAATGGCTCTTCTAAATACTGTCCAAAAAGGGGAAAGGCTGCTGATCCTCTCTCAGGGATATTTTGGCACCAGGATGGCTCAGATTGCTAAAAGCTTTGGCTGGGAGTTTGATATCATTGAGAGTCGCTGGGGAGAGGTGGTGGCGCCTGAAGAATTGAAAACAAAAATTACTGAAAAAAAGTATGCGGTTGTTGTTTCTACTCATGTTGATACAGCTACCGGAGCTTGTGCTCCTGTTAAAGATTATGCTCAGCTTTTAAAAAATGAGGATAGTCTCTATATAATAGATGGGGTATGTGCTACCGGCGGCCTGGAAGAAAGGATGGATGATTGGGGAGTTGCTGTTGTTTTGACTGCACCTCAAAAGTGTTTTGGAGCTCCACCAGGATTGGCCATCCTTGTCCTTTCAGAGGAAGCTATGGCTAAGAGAAAAAAAATTAAGAACATTCCTGCTTATTACTCTGATCTTCTTAATTGGCTGCCCATCATGAAGGAACCTTCTAAATATTTTTCAACTCCCTGTGTTAATGAGATTAGGGCCTTCTGGGAAAGTACAAGAATAATAATGGAAGAGGGTCTGGAGAACAGGTTTCGCCGCCATACTCGCACTGCCCAGGCCATAAGGGCTGCCTTAGCCAGGATGGGTTTTTCTCTTTTTACTGATAAATCTTATTTAGCGGATACCCTTTCAGTTGTCAATTATCCTCCTGGCGTGGAGGATAAACAGTTCCGTCAGAAACTAAACCAGAAGGGAGTAGTCGTAGCCGGAGGCCTAGGCCCTCTGGCAGGAAAAGTTTTTAGGATGGGTCACATGGGAAATTTATCAACAGGCCAGGTTTATTTTGCCATTCAAGCCTTGGAAGCGACTCTTACTGAGATGGGCTATAAATTTGAGAAGGGGGCGTCTCTGGAGGCAGCTCGCTCAATTTTAGAAGGGAAAGATTAGTTTGGTTAAGGAACAAATGGATAGTCAGGTTTTTTTTATTCAAGCAAGAAGAGATGAGGGTGATGATGTTATTAGCCAAAAAACAGCCAAAATATTTCTCAAGGCAGGTTTCTATAAGAAGTTAGAGCCCGATTCTCTGGTAGCCTGTAAAATTCATTTTGGAGAAAAAGGCAATAAGGGCCACATAAAACCAGCCTGGCTGAAGGACATCATCACCCAGCTCAAGAAAAAGAGCAGAAAAGTTTTTCTTACGGATACCAATACTCTCTATGTCGGCCATCGCTCCAATTCAATTGATCACATTCTCTTGGCCGAAGAACATGGTTTTTCTCTGGAAAATGTCAATGTTCCAGTGATCATTGCTGACGGCTTGGTTGGTCATGATGAAGAAGAGGTTGAAATAAACCGTCCTCGACTTAAAACTGCCAGAATTGCCAGCGCTTTTCTTCACTCGGAGGCCCTTATTTGTTTAACTCATTTTACCGGACATATACAGACTGGATTTGGGGCTTCCATCAAAAATATTGGTATGGGTTGTGCTTCCAGGGCTGGCAAGCTAGCCCAGCATTCAGATGTTCAGCCTTGGGTGAATACCAAACTCTGCAAGAATTGCGGCATCTGTTTTGAGTACTGTCCAGTCGAAGCCATTGTTCAGAAAGAAGAGAGTGCCTTTATATTGAGGGAAAAGTGTATTGGCTGCGGTCAGTGTTTGGTTGTCTGCCCGACGGCAGCGGTGAAGATGCGCTGGGATTCTGATTCCCGGAGGATCCAGGAAAAAATGGCTGAATATGCTTACGCAGTTAAACAACGATTTGGAGATAAAATTGTTTTTATAAATTTTCTTCTCCAGATTACAAAAAATTGCGATTGTATGGGCGGCACTGGGCCGGCCATAATTGAGGATATAGGACTCCTGGCTTCTTCTGACCCTGTGGCCGTTGATGCCGCCAGTGTGGAGCTTATCAACAGGCGGGCTGGGCGAGATTTACTGAGGGAAAAGCAGGATATCGATTGGTCTTGGCAATTGAAACATGGTCAGAGGATAGGCTTGGGCAGCCTGGATTATGAATTAATTGAAATTGAATGAATCTCTCCCGCCGCTAGAACTGCGGGACTTGAGAGAGGAATTGTTTTTGTCATTCTGCCGTTAAAAGAAAATAAAAACAGATAAATATTTGTTTTCCTTTTAGAAGAAGTGGGTGAAGAAATAAAGAATGGAGAGAAAAATTTTCTGGATTGTTTAGGCATTTGGTCGGGGCGAGGGGATTTGAACCCCTGACCCCAGCGTCCCGAACGCTGTGCGCTAA
>CAZEQD010000062.1:0-11574 GCA_964514305.1 uncultured Eubacteriales bacterium | reverse complement strand
TTTCAAGATAACAATGGCTCTTTTACGAAAAGTGGGATTATTGACGCTTATAGCGTCAGATCTTCATAAGTTTCATAACTTTAATTTTTACAATAACTGTAATAATTTTTGTCCATTACAAACCGACGAAATATATCAATAGAGAAGCATAATTTATGAAACTTATGAAGGTCTGACCCCGTAATCCACTCCTTACTGTCTTCTTACCAGCAATTTCGCAACTAAAATATTTTTAGAATAAATATTCTTTTTACCCCAGTGATTGACAAGCAAAACCAGCTATAGTATATCTCAATAAAAATGAATGGGCCTAATATTCTTACTTTGCTAAGAGTGGTTTCTGTCCCGGCTTTGGTTGTAGTTCTGCTTACTCAATTCAACGGTAGAGAAATAACAGCCTTTATAATTTTTCTGGTGGCTGCTTTAACCGATATGCTCGATGGATTCTGGGCCAGAAGAAGAAAAAAGACAACATCTTTCGGTCAGCTCCTCGATCCCATAGCCGATAAATTGCTGGTCTCTTCTGTCTTAATTTGTTTGGTGGAACTTCAACTGGCCCCTGCCTGGATGGTAGTTATTATTATTGGCCGAGAAATAGCTGTTTCAGGATTAAGAGCCGTAGCTGCCTCCAAGGGAACAAATATTTCTGCTTCCGTCCTGGGAAAAATAAAAATGATTTCTGAAGTGGTAACCATCGCTCTTTTAATTTTAGGAAGAAAATATTTAGGAGACCTTTATTTTCTCTCCCAGGTAGGTTTATGGCTTGTCTTAGCTACAGCCTCCTTCTCAGCGGCAGAATATTTTTTTCGATACAGACATCTTGTCCTTTCAAACCAAAACTGAGTCAATAGATTTAATCTTACTTAAATCCCCAACAGTCTCCACGTTTAAAGCTAAGGGAGCAGTTGGCCAGGTCCGGCTTATCCTTTTTATTAACCTTGTTAAAACTTTACCTGAACCCAACTCAAAAAAAGCTTCCACTCCTTCTTTTCTCATTAATTCCATGGAAGTGTACCAAAGGACAGGATGGGTAACCTGCTTTTTTAAAGATTCTTTGGCTTCAGCTCCCTTATAGATAAGTTTAGCCTCCACATTGGTTACAATCGGGAACTTCAAATCTCTGAATTGGGTTTGATCAAGATCAGCCGCTAATCTTTCTTCGGCTTCTTTCATCAAGCTGCAATGAAAAGGGGCACTGACAGAAAGAATGACCGAGCGCGGTGCTTTTATTTTTTCTAAAGCTTCCTTCACCGTTTGGCAGTGACCAGCAATAACAATCTGATCTCGGCTGTTCCAGTTGGCTATCTCTACTACTCCATTTTTTCCAATTTCGCTTAAAACCTGCTTGACACTCTGATAGTCAACTCCCAGCAAGGCGGCCATAGCACCTTGGCCCACTGGAACTGCTTGCTGCATATACTTTCCCCTTTTGTGGACAAGAACAACAGCTTCTTCAAAAGTTAAAGATCCAGCTGCTACCAATGCAGAATACTCGCCCAAGCTATGTCCAGCCGCCAGAACAGGTTCTCTGCCGACAAGAAGATAGGCTATATAACTTACAGTAAGCAAGGCCGGCTGAGTATTCTCTGTTAGCTTTAATTCTTCCTCCGGTCCTTCAAAACAAAGACGGGATAGTCTAAAGCCCAAAGCTTCATCTGCTCTTGAGAATATTTCTCGGGCCAGAGAAGAATGCTCATAAAAATCTCTGCCCATGCCTACAGTCTGGGAACCCTGACCGGGGAACAAATATGCTGTTTTTTTCATGATTTCCTTTCCTGTGTTCGGAAGTATTCGTCTATATCTTTCACTTCAATCTGGATATCTGCCTGTCTCTTTAAGTTGGCAATCCAGTCTTCAACCTGCCTTTTTCTTCTATTTTCTATAATGGCAGCTTCGATTTTGTTCACCATTTCTATCAGAGGTTGAGGCTTAAGACCTTTTTCCTTCTGCACTGGAAGATAAATCTGTCGATAATAGTTCTCAATCTCTTCCAGAGAGACAGCTACATTCTGGAATAATTTCTGGCTAATTATCCTATCCCCCAGGACTTTCTGATAAATGTACTTCTTTAAATCATCTCTCTTCAAACCAAATTCTTGAAGTTTAGCCTCAAATAATTCTGATCCTAAATTATTTCTTATTTTCTCCAAATAGCCCTCTATCTCACTTTCTTCAATTGTAACTTTCTGTCCAGTTACTTGAGTAACCAATTTTTGTTCAATAAGCTTTTCCAAGTAAAACGAAGCAGGCATTATTTGTTGAGACTTAGAGGCAGGATAAAGCCTGAAGGCTCTGGCTATTTTAAGTTCGGTCAAAGTAATCACTTGATTATTAACTACGGCTACAATCCTGTCTATAACCTCAACTCGCCCAAAAAAAGTAGAAAGCGAAAAATAAAAGGTGAAAAGTAAAAAGTAAAAAAATTTAAATTTAAAAGACATTGCCGATAGTTATAAAAGCCAATACCTTCTTATCTCCTTTGGCTGCATCCAGGTTCCAGCCCAGCTCAAAACGGACAGGCCCCAGGGGAGTTCGATAGCGAAGTCCAATTCCCAAAGCATCGCAGAGAGAAGACAGAGATACTTCTTTTCTTTTAGCAAAGACATTACCTTTGTCATAGAAAAAAGTAGCAAATAAATCGCGGATGGAAGGGAAAAGAGGAAAGGTAAGCTCAAAATTTAAAAGAACCAATGCCTTGCCCCCGATTGGCTTTAAAGAATGGGGATCTTTAGGCCCCAACTCATCAAACTCCTGACCTCGAAAAGAATTGCTTCCCCCTGCAAAAAAACGTTCATGGATAGGAATATTCCCTCTTCCCAGCCCGAGACGAAAAGTTGAAATAAAAGTTACATCAGGAAAAACGCTAATAAAATTTTGATATTTTATAAAATTTTTCAAATAATCTGACTTAGCCCCGAAAAGAGGATAAGCCCATTCCAAAACAAAACTAAAAAAAGAGCCTCGCTGAGGATTAAAAGGATCATCCCTTCTATCCCAAATAAAACTGCCCGAGATGGAAGAAGCCGAAAAAGGTGAATGCTGACGGTCTATTTCAGATTCAGAGATTTTTAAATTAAAAAGAGTAGTTCGGGCCCATCTTAGCGTGGTTAAAAACATCTTGTTCTTAGAAAAATACTTGATAGTGGTTAAGCTAATTCCTCTTCTATCATAACTGTAACTAATTCTTTCTTCTCTCTCCAGCCAGGCATTTAAATATGTCTGCCAGGGCAACCCGAAAAAATAAGGCTCTTCCCAGGAAATTACACCTCTTTTTTCGCGGAGGCTGATTTGCCCTACCAGACTGAGCTGGGCAGCGCGACCCAAAATATTGCTTCTGATAAATTCAGTTGTTCCCCGTGGTCGGATGACATTATTCCAGACAGCAAAGGTCCGCGGCTCATTTTTGGTTTCAAGGCCCACTCCTAAACCCAAGTAATTACGATCTCCTTCCCGGAGGCTGATTATTAAGTTTTCTGCATCCTCGGAAAAGGTAACTTCATCTATTTTTACTTCTGTAAAAATACCAAGTCTTTCCAGGCTTCGCTTGGTTTCTTGAATAGCTCCATAACGGGCAAAATCACCTTCTCTGATCTTTAATTCCCGAAGAATTGTTCCTTTCCTGGTTACCCTATTGCCGCTTATTATAATTTTAGCGATTTTTACTTTATGCCCCTCATTGATATCGAAATAGACTAAGTAATGACCCGGACTCTTCTCCTCAATCTTAGCTTCTATTCTGGTGCCTCTTACTCCCTGGTCCAAGTAAAATCTTTCTAAACTTTCAGCATCTTTCTGGATGCTTGCCCGGAAAAAAGGCCCCCCAACTGTAGCTGAGATCTGTTTTATTAGAAGTTCTGGCGGAAATAAATTTGTTCCTTTAAATCTAATTTGTTCAATTCTCTCCTGGCTTCCTTCTTCAATATAATAAACAACTTTTACTTTACTGTCCTCTCTTATAAAATTCAGATCAACGCTCGTATGAGGAAACCCCTCTCTTTGATATAGGCTTTCTATTTCTTTGGGTAAACTAAAAACCCTGGAACCGCTGATCCATTTTAAAAAAGGGATTTTTTCTCTTATTCCTAATTGTTCTTTTAATTGGGATGAGGTGAAATATTTCAATCCTTTAAAAATTATGTCCTTAATGCCAAATTTTTTCCCGGGAACCACCTGGTAGACTACCCGGATTTTATCCTTTCCCTTTTCTAAAGACGACTTAACTGAAGAAAACAGGTATCCCTTTCCCCTCAAATAATTAATAATCTTAGCTTCACCCTCAGCTAATCCCCACTCTTCGAAAATCCTCTCCTCCCAAATAGGTTGAATTAGGCTGAGGGGTACTTCTGCTCCCTCAACCACAATTTCCACCTTCTCCTGAGGATTAATTTTTATGGTTATATAAACTTCTCCCCGATCTTTAAAATCAACAGAACCGACTTCTACCTCAACTCGATGATAGCCCAGAGAACTATAAAATTCTCTTAGGAGGGACACATCTCGTTCTAAGAGAGAAGGTATATATGTCTGATTTTCCTTTGTTTCCATTTTGGCTTTTAATTGACTTGAAGACACAATTAATCTTCCCTCTAAATTTACTTTTTTCACCAGGTAGCGCTGGGCAGAGCTTATTTCAAAATAAACATCTACTATCGATGTCTTAAAATCTTTCTTGGTACTTATTTTAATCTCAGGTGAGAAATAGCCCTCTTTAGATAGAGCCCTCTTTAATTCATCGGCAGCCAATTTTAATTTACCTTCAGAAAAAGAGGCCTGTTCCCGAAGAGAATAAATTTCCTCTTTTAACTTTTTTGAAGAGATTTTCATTTGGCCTAAAAATAAGATCTTTCTGACAAATAACTTCTTTGTCAGACGATAAGTCAAATTAACCTGACTCTGGCCTTCTTTGACTACCTGGACATCAGAAAAAAGGCCCGTTTTGTAAAGTTCCTTTATACTATTGGTAATTCGATATAAGGACAGCTGATCACCTTCTTTAAGAGGAATTAACTCTTTCATATTTTCTGTTTCCGCCTGGCCTTTAACTTCCACTGATATTTTCTTTATATAAGGCGTGGCTGGGGAAATTTGAGAGTAAGACAGACTCCAACAGATAACAAACAGGCCGAGCCAAAGTCCTAAGTTCAGGGCCCGAACCCATTTAGGAAAACATTCAGAATCTTTTATGAATTTTGACATCAAGGCTAAATCTTCCTCTTTCATCTCGAATACCAACCAAAGAAAATTTGTCAGCGAGTTCCCATTCCATTCTGGCAATTTCTTCTCTTTGACTGGTAAGGTTGGTTGAATAAAGTATAATAATATTTCTCGATATTTTTTTACCCACAGTCAAGCGAGCCGTCATTTCCGCAGATGTACCCAGAATAAAAGGGTCAATCCGAAAACGATCTAAGCTGAACAATCGGCCAGCTCTTTTCTTTGCTTCCTCAGATAGTTGAAAAGATAAAAAAGAAGCTGTACTCAAGCGGGTACTGGTATCATAAGAATATGTTCTCTTAAAAGACTCACCTAAGGCCAGCAGGGCCAGGACATCTTCTGGTGGTAAGGGAGGGGAAGAACTAAATTCAGGGTTTAGATGGTCAATAAATCCTGTTAAAGAAAAAGAGACTCGATAATTTTTGATATAAGCCTCGCCTTTAAAATTTAAGTAAGGTTCAACCGTGGTCGGATTGAAGAAGCTGACCAAGCCGCGAAGAATTCTAAATTTTCTATCCTGGAAATAAACATCTCCTTCTAAAGCTTCGACCTCGCCTAAAATTGTAGGTGACTTTATGTTGCCTCCGATAGCTAAATCAAATCTGGCTCTAATTCTTCCCAGGGAATTCTCTATCCAGGCATTATCATCAGCTCGAAGATGAATGTTTAATGTTAAATCATCAAAAAGACCGGGTTGTTCACTGCTTGTATAATAAGGTCTTGAAGAAAAAATAAATTTTTCATTTAGCTGGCGCCGCCAGTAAAGCCTATGGACTACAAAATCTCCTTCTAACACAAACCGATTACTATCTTTAATAAGATTCAAAGTTCCATCGGTTAAGGCCCGAGTCCTCTCTAAAGGAGAAAGGAGCATATTCTTGCCGGCCATCCTCAGGTTGATGCTGGTTAAACCTCGCTGGCCAATCTTTATCTCACCCAGGCCATGGACATCTCCTCGCCCCAACTTGGCTTTAAAGGAGCGAAGAGAAACTTTACTATTTTCAACAAAGACCAACCCAGAATAATCATAAAGAGCATGGGCAAATCGAGGCAGAGGCAGGAGGGGGCCTTTAAAATCGATTACACCTTTTATTTGGGGTAATCCCTTTTGGATTTTTATCTCTCCCAGGTAGTTAATCCTCCCTTTTGCTCCTTTCCAGGGAAGAATAAGGTCTAAATTACAAACATCACCTCTAATCTGAGCTGAATAAGTCTGGCTACCCCATGGCCAATAGAAAGAAAGACCGACCTTATTTTCTCCAGGAAAAAGATTCCCTTCTAATTTTAAAGAAAGAACCTGATTAGAAGAAGAAACTTCTAATTTACTCTTAAAGCCAGCTTTCTTAAATGGAAAAAATTTTAGATTCCTTATCTCGCATTGGCCGCTGGCTTTATCCTTGTTTAAGAGGCCTTCTCCTTTTAATTTAAAAAAAAGATTACCACCAAGATCTTTATTAATGGAAGTTAGATTAATATTCTCTCCTTTAATATCGAGAGCAAAGCGGCGAGAGGAAAGATCGGCCAGCAAGCTTCCCCCTATTCTTCCTTGATAAAGGTCAAACATAAGCTTAGAAAAAGAAAGAGAACCTGCTGTCCATCTAAATTTTCCCTCTATATTTTTAAAAGGCTGGTTTTTAAGCTGAATTAATGAGCTCGAAAAATCACCTGAGACCAGAGGCCTTTCTTCTCTTTTTTGGATTATCAGGAAATGGCCAGAAGCTGTACCTTTAAGAGGAAGATTGATCTTTAAGGCCTTGAAAATAGTGGCCACTTCTCCCTGTTCAGCCTGAATATCAGCTTTAATTTCTTCCTTAAGAGCAAAAAGATTTATTTTACCTTTAAGGAACGGATCTTCAATATTGAATTTACCTGAAAAATTATCACCATTGATTTCTGCTTCTCCCCAGACTGATAGAACATTGAACCTGTCAAAACCACCGGGTGAAAAGGTGAATTGGGCTTGGACGGTAGGTTGAGCATAGCTTCCAAAAATTTTAATGGCAGCCTGTCCCTGGCCTCTAATTTCAGGAAAGTTAAATTCTCTATTAAGAATTAAGCTTGTAAACTGGCGAGCCTGCTTTAGATCGTTCACTTGGCCCTGAAGCCGCATGTCAAGTGATTGATCTATTTGGGCTTGGCCCTCTATCCTTAGGCACCCAAAACTTGATTCCAATTCATCAGAGGAAAAATAAATTCGATCTTTTCTATCCCAATTGAAACTAACTTGGCCGTTTAAGGGGAAGCGGGAAGAGACTTTTTCCAAACTCTCTTCTCTAAATTCTCCTTCGACTCCAAGCTTTTCTTTGTCTAAGGTGAAATTCCCCCAAATTGGGGAATAAACAGGCCAGGGAACAGAAATATAATTCATAATAGGATCTAATTGAAAATTGCTTACCTTCCCCCAAATCTTATCCTTTCTGAAATTGATTCTGACAAACTCAGCCGGCCTTACCCCTTTTAAAATATTAAACTCTACTTTCCCACCTTGGCCCTGTTTAAAGAATAGCTTCCCATCTACCTGGCCCATCTGGGCTTTATTCAGCACCAATTTTTGGCTTGAGATCTGACCCTCAAAACTCAATTTATCGTCTCTTCTGACTAAATAGCCTCTTCCCTCGACCTGACCTTTCCAGCTAAAAGGCAATCCTAGAAACTTTGCAGCCAAACCCATCTCAGTCTGGAGATAGGTCTTAAAACGAAATTGAGGATCAAGGGAATCGCTTAAATTCCCTTCCATCTTTAATATTCCATCCCGGCCTATAACTTCCAACCTCTTCACTATTATCTGTTTTTCTTGACCCTCCAGCCAAGCCTTTAACCTGCCTGTTACATATTCTTGAGCTGAAGCTAAATAAAAAATACTCTCCTGGGCTTCGGTTTTAAGCCAAAATTGATCTCTTTTTTGAGAAAAGGAAGCATTTATTCCCTTTGCCTGAAAGCTATCTCTTCTGGCCCAATAATAGATTTCTCCTTCTCTGATCACTCCCCTTTCGATGACAAAAGGAAGAGAGAGGACAGGTTTCTTCTTTGTCCTTTGAGAAGAAGAGCTATAAATTCTAAAAACGGGATGTTCAATGATAACCTTTAAGGGTCTCTCTTTTTTTAATAGGGATCTGAAGGAAATACTGATAGCTATTTTTTTGGCTGAAAAAAAAGGATTGAGGGAGCGACTTCGCGCTTCTTCGAGAATAATCGAAGGAGGCAAAAAAGAGAAATGAAATTGGGCATAACCAAAGCTTGAGCTGATTTTTTTTTCTATCTGGCGGAGAACAATATTCTTTAAAATCACTGAGGCTACAGCCAAAAGAATAAAAACGAGAGCCAGGCTTATCAACAGTTTAGTTTTTCTATTTATTCTCATTTTTTTGGATAATATCTCTATCAATAAATAATAAATATAGCATTTTTCTCTTAGAATATGAACTTGGTTTAATTTTCTATCGGCTGGCAGCTATAATAATTAAAATATTTTTTAACTTTCTAAGTTAGGAAACTTGAAATTCAATTATGGTTTCAATCCTTGTTTTAATGGATTTTCTTCTCTAACAGCAATTCGCATTTTAATTATTGGTTTGCAATTATTTACCATAAATATTAGGCTTCTTATTTTTAATATTTTATTCATATATTTCCCTCTTACACTGCTTATTCCTCCCTTAGTTTACATCTTTGAAATAGCTGTATTTTATTATTCCTCAATAAGTTAAATTCATCTGCTTTAATCTCACAAATAAATTCCAATGAGTAAAATAATTAAGGAACTAAATTTTCAAAGAACTACAAATATCTTACCCGAGATATTTTTAACAGTCAAAAAATCCAAAATCCTCTCCCTCAATCATTTTATACACAAATATTTCTATAACAGCAATCAACACATTTGATCGGATACTTTGTTTTCCTGGGATAATAGCCCTTTTGAACAATGCTTATAATTTCATTCACCAGAATCTGAGCCTTAGTAAAATCTATCTCGCTGAATTTGATCTCTTTTAAGAAAAACTTACTTCTGGAATAGCACAAAAAGCCCCTATTTACCTCTTGGCCGTAATTATCCTTTATTAATAATCCATACAATAAAGACTGAAATTTATATGTTCGGAATAATTTTTCTTTATATTCAGCAAATTTATAATCCAATGGAGCCATACTTCCATCTTTTAGATAAAGAACTTCATCCACTATTCCTTTTATCCGATATTTTTTAGAAGCTAAATAAACAGATCGTTCTTTTTTTAGACATCCAATCTTCTTTCTTAGATAATCTTTGTTTATTTTGCTTCTTAGTTTATGAATCTCTCTTCCTTTTAGAACTTTATATCTCTGCTCTTCATGTTGAGGGATATTCAAACAATTCATAAAATATATAAACCTTGGACAATATAAATATTCAATAACTTCGGAAGGAGTAATATAAATTTCCTCTTCAACTTTTTCTTGATAAATCGAATCCATTTTAGAAAAACTTTGTCATTATTTCATCAGAAATAAACTTTTTATCAAAAGCCTGTCCCAACAATTTAACTTTTTTAAAATCATCCAAACACATGGGGAAAATATAAACCGAATCTTTTTTCAAATTAATTAAATCTTTGCATCTAACTGTCAGCTCATCAATATCATTACTGGAGATATTTCCTAAAAAAACGCTTTTCTGGACCCGGTATAATCCATAATTCTGACAAGCTCTTGCAATTTTTGTCCTTTTCTTTGTATCGACAATATCATATACCACCCATACCAGCATGATTTCTCCTAATTAAAGCTTATTCAACTTTCTTTAATTAAAGAATTTGCTATCCTGTGACATTCAAACTGAATGATATTTTTTACTTTTATATTTCTACCCTTATGGCGAACTTTTTTTTCAAAAGTATTATTTAGTGACTCAATCAACAAAGCTTTTCCTTCCTTATTTAATGAGAGCCCATTTTTAATCCTGTCAAAATGTTCCCTTTTTACTTTTCTCGAGCTGAATAAATAAACTACTGTTTCATCTACCCATATTCTAAACATTTCTATTAAATCAAAAACAAGAGATTTTTTGTTGTAATTATCAGTATGAATAAAGCCGACATATGGATCTAGTCCAGCTATAATACAAGCCTTCTCTACCATTGAATATAACACGCCATATCCGTAATTAAGAAGTGCATTGAATTCATCTTTTGATGGATTTCGACTTCTTCCCTCAAACTTAAACTTATCTGGAATGATATAATTTATAGTTTCAAAATAAATTTTTCCGCCTGCTCCTTCATATCCCAAGATATTATTTCTTTTCTCTTCTATGGTGCCTGAGAGTTTAGAAAAATTCCTTTTTATTTCTTCTAATCGCTTTATTGAATTATCAATTTTTTCTTGTTTTTGAGGGCGTTTATACTTAAGCCTTTTTAAAAAATCATTGTAATTTTCAAATTTCTTCTCTATCCATTCCTTGGCCAGATTTAATCCTTTTTCTGTTTCTGCTATTTCCAGCTGTTTTCTTCTGATAAGAGTAGTACTCCCCAGTTTGGAATGCCACACTCTGCCATAGGGATTGCCAAATTTATCCAGAAAAATTATGTCGATATTGTTATCTAAAGCGAATTTTATAGCATCAGTGGATAGAAAAGCACTGGTTGTAATCATAATGCTATCTATCTTCTTGGCAGAAATTTCAAAAGCTCTGTCATCTTTTTTTATAAAAAAACAATTTTCTTTCTTCCTTAGAAAGGAACCATAAGTATTGATTATAAGCTGCATTTTTCAACCCATCTCTTTTGCATATTAAATATTTACTTAAAAGTTTTAATAATTTTTTCTACATCCTTTTTGCTTAATATTCTAAGTATAATTATTTTAATGGATTCTATTCTGAAAAAAACTCTATATCTATCCATTCTGAGCCTGCAATAACTTGTTTTTGTTCCCTTAAGTTTTTTTATTAATTTCCCTCGTGGAAAAGGATTTTCTTCAAGCACCCTAATTTGTTTTAATATTTTAGCACACTGTTTATCATTTAAATCATCCAAATCTTTTACTGCTTTTGGGGCTAAAACTATATTAAATTTTTCCACTCTTTGTTTTTCTTTTTGAAAGATAATCTTCGATAGAAATTCCGCCCTTTTTAAGATATTCCATCCAGGCTTCATCAAGGGAGCCTAAAAATTGCTGATTCTTTTCAATTAAAAAATCAGAAAAATCATCTTCTGTAATGCCTATAATAATGGCCCTTGGTTTACCATTTGAAGTAATAACTATTGACTCTTTCTCAGATTTTCGTAAAATTTCAGAAGTTTTATTTTTAAGCTCTCTTACATTAGCAAATTTCATTAGCGATTCACCCCCTTGTAGCTACATTCATAGCTACGATAACAT
>CAZEQD010000061.1:0-11709 GCA_964514305.1 uncultured Eubacteriales bacterium | reverse complement strand
AAAGGAGAAATAGGAAAGGAGACAGGAAAGCAGCTTTATATATTCGTCAGAGTCCTAAGATTACTTGGCTTCTTTCTCACTCACAGGGGTTAGATTGACATGCTTAGCAAAGAAAAACAAGTAGCGGCGGAGACGATCGATACGATGGCGCGGTTCGCGAATTCCATGACCTTCTCTTGGAAAGCGGACAAAGGTGACATCCTTGTCTAAGTCTTTCAAAGCTTGATAAAATTCAACAGCCTGGGTCGGTGGCACCCTATTATCAGCAGCTCCTTGCATAATCAGGACTGCACTTTTCACATTTTTGACGTGGCGGATGGGCGATAATTTTTCATATGTTTCCTCGTGATCCCAGGGCGTTCCAAGAAACCAAGCCATATAATGAGGAATATCATTAGTACTATACATGCTGTAAAGATTAGCCAGACCTGCTCCTGGCGAAACAGCCTTAAAACGGTTAGTCTGAGTCACAATCCAGTAGCTCATATAGCCACCATAACTCCAGCCATAACAAACCAGCCTCTCAGGATCAGCCCAGCCCTGCTCAAGGCAGTAATCAACTCCGGTCATACAGTCATCATAGTCACGGATCCCCCACTGACCGCGGTTAGCATTAAGAAATTCCTGGCCGTAATTGGAACTTCCTCTAAAGTTAGGCTCAAGAACCATAAAGCCATTGCCGGCAAAAAATTGATTGGTTGAACTGAATGACTCAACCCTGGCTCCACTGGGACCACCGTGAGGATTGAGGATAAAAGGATATTTTTTGGTCTGATCATAATCTACTGGCAAAGTTAGAACTCCTTCAATCCACTGTCCATCATGATTTTTCCACTTAACTGTTTTGACTTCGGCCAGTTTGATTTTTTCTTCTTTAAGCCAGGGATTGGCTTCGCTTAGACGAATGTGTTTTTTTAATTCCAGATCGGAAGCATAAATTTCTCCTGGCCAGGAAGGATCAGTGTGAACCCAGACCCAGCTCTGGCCATCTTTTGACATCTCCCATTGATAATTGGCTCCTCTGGGTGGAACTATCTTCTTCACTTGGCCCGACTTTACATTAACGGCAAAAAGGTTGATTGTAGTTCGGTCTCCGGTCGCCCAATAAATCATTTTTCCATCCGGTGACCAGATTGGATTCTGGAAATCGAGATCGAAATCTTTAAGCAGAACTCTAGGCTTGCCACCATTTGACGGAATTAGATAAAGTTTATTATACCAGGTGTTCATATAAGGATGAGGATCTGAAGCAAAGGCGATGGTCTGGCCATCAGGTGACCAGCGAGGATTGAAATCGCGTCCTGGATTGTCATAAAGCTTTTGGGTAGTTTTGGTTTCTAGGTCAATCAGCCAAATGTCGCTTTTCCAACCGTCATCGGACTTGGGTGTAGGGCGAGTCACATAGACTATTTTCTGACCATCAGGCGACCAGCGAGCATCACTTACAGTAAATTTACCTTGAGTGAGGCGCATCTCCTCATTTTTGTTTAAATCATAAATCCAGAGGTGACTCATTCTGTATTTCTGATCAACTACTTCAGTATCATCTTTTTCTTTTTTCTTCTTTTTTTCCTCTTTGCTTAAAGGATCTAGAGATGTGAAAAGAATTTTGGTACCATCTGGAGAAATCTGGAAAGATTGAATCCCTTCTTCATGATTGGTAACCTGCCAGGCTTCTCCGCCGTCAAAATACATGCAATAAATTTGATTTTTAGCTCCTCGGCTTAAAGGTCCGGCCTGGTCGTCAGTAGGCTTAGCTTGGCTGCGCCTGCTGAGAAAGGCAATCTTTTGGCCATCAGGAAACCAAAAAGGAGAAGTACAGCTGGTAGAACCGAATGTCATCTGCCTTCGTCCAGTGCCATCGGCTCTCACTCTCCAGATATGAGTGGTGCTTTTCATGTCTTTGTCTTCCATATCACGCGTCTGCTTGGTATAAAGCACCCATTGGCCATCAGGAGAAAGCCGCGGCCCAGATACCTGATTAATGCGCAGGGTGTCCTTGGCTGATAGAACAGGGGGTTTTGGAGACTGAGCTTCCTTGGCCGGCTTCTGCAGTGATTGTCCTGAGGAAACAAGAACCAAAGCTAGAAAAATAACAATAAAAATTTTAGGAATTTGTTTAATGACCATTTAAACCTCCTTCAGTTGTGATATATTTAAGCGGCCCGCTGGGGACAGCGGACCCTACATTATTAACAAAGGCGCGCTGGGAACAGTGAGCCCTACAGAGATATGTTCATTTCTCTTAACAAATAATCAACTCCTGCGAATTTTTGAGTTATCCATAAAACATAGCGAATGTCAACTGCAATAGAACGGCTGTAGTCTTCACTCCAGGCAAAATCATTTATAGTAGCTTCAAAGGCTCGGTCAAAATTAATACCGACCAACTGGCCCCAAGCATTAAGGACCGGACTTCCAGAATTTCCTCCTGTTGTATCAGTATCATACAACAGGCAAACTGGAACGCTCTTTAATTTTGGATGCTCAAACTGGACGAAATCTTTAGCTTTACACAGCTCTATAATTTTAGAAGGTGTATCAAAAGGCTCTTTGCCTGTTGTTTTCTCTATTACTCCTTTTAGAGTAGTCAGCGGTTGATAATAAATTGCATCAGCTGGACTATAGCCACGAACATAACCATAGGTCAGGCGTAAAGTTCTATTGGCATCAGGAATAAAATCTTTTTTAAGGAACATTTTCTTAACATCAATCAGCTTAGCGTAAAGCTCATCCATAGCACCTTTGCGCTCATCTTGAATTTTTTTGAGCCTTTGATATTCAGGATATAAGGCTTCGGCTAACCGAATAAAGGGATCCTCCATTGCTTTAAGCTCTCGAGTTGACTTTCTGAGGGCTGCCATCAAAAACTCTTTATCTGCTAGCCTGGTCTGGTTGTAAGCTTTTTCAATAAAATCGTCAATAGACTTATCAGGATCAGAGCCCTGGATAAGATTATCCACAGCCGGAATTCGCTGATCCTGAGGAAGATCACTGGCTCGTTTCAATAGTTCTTTTAAAATTATTTTGTCGGTAGGCTGATAATAATTACCAAGGATGAGCTCAAGCCTTTTCTTAGTGAGAGGGAAATTTCTCTCCATATAAGCTGATTCTCTCTCTACATCCTTTTTTTGAAGCTCAATTGAGGCTTCATAGACAGTATAGCCAAGATAAATCATATTAACGCTGCGGCGCAGATAATCATGAATCAGCTCGCGCTCTGCCTGCTTTCGCATGTTATCATAAATTCTGCCCATTTGTTCTAAGACATGACCATATTTAGCTTTAAGATTAGGATCAGCTTCGATAAATTTTTGAAGGGATTCTTTCTCCTCTCTCTTCTTCTCCACCAGATGAAGCCTTTTCATACCCTTGAGTTTCCCTTGATAATTCTTCATGGTATTGGAAAGGCCCTTAATCCGAGACAGATGCTTGATAGCCACAGCTCGATTTTCCTGACTCACTTTCTCCATAACCTTAATCTGCCATTGATACCAATTAACTACATAAGGCATTCTCACTTCTTTCTCATAAGCCAAGAAATGAGAAGTTCGATGGCGATAGGTTCGGCCAGGATAGCCCAGCAGAAAAACAAAATCCCCCTCATCTACTCCCTGAGGCGCTATTTCCAGGAATTTCCGGGGATGATAAGGAACGTTATCTGATGAATATTCAGCCGGCGAACCATCCTTAGCTACATAGGCCCTCATAAAGGAAAAATCGCCTGTATGGCGGGGCCACATCCAGTTATCTACCGCCCCTCCAAACTCACCTATAGAACGGGGCGGAACATAAACGAGCCTAATATCCTTGAGGTAAGTATAGATGAAGAGGACATATGTTTTTCCGCTGAACATCTCAGCTACTTCAGCCCGTTTTCCTGGATTCTCCTTTTCTGTTCTTACCACGATTTCTTTAATCTTTTTCTCGATGGCCTTGGCCCTCTGAGCCCAATCCATCCCCTTCCTGACTGCACTTAAAACTTCCTCAGAAACATCCCGATAAGAATCAGTAATCCGGGCAGTTAATCCCTTGGCTTCAATTTCCTGAGAGCTGTTTCTAGCTAAAAATCCGTCTTTAATATAATCCTTCTCTTTGCTGCTGGCTGCTTGAGCAGCTCCATAGGCACAGTGGTGGTTGGTTAAGATCAAACCTTCTGAAGAAACAAACGACCCTGTACATCCGCCTACTTTAACAATAGCATCGATCAAGCTCAAACCCTGTGGATTATAGACTTCTTTAGGCTCGATTTTAAGGCCTTTGGCTTTAAGATTTAGTTTATGGATATCACTAATCGGCCACATTCCTTCATCAGCCAGGACAGGCTGAAGAAAGAGGGCAAGACAAAAAATAAAAACAGCAAGTATTATAAATTTCCTTTTCACTTTAACTCCTTATTTAAGAGATAAAATTACCTCTTCACTCCGCATATTTCTGGCGGATTCGGAGGCGGTTATTAATATACTTGCGCAGAAATTTGACAGCAGTATCTGAGCGCCTAAAAGTTGGCACCCCCGCTTGTTCCAAACAGTCAACCATAGGTTTAAAGATATCACCAGAGTCAATATTAACGACAAATGGCTTGTCAGTCTTGTGAAAGAGTTCGATCAAACGCATGACAATGCTCTGGGGGTTATAAAGATTTTCCTCATGGAACCTGTCCGGAGTCAAAGTTTGCATGGAAGGAGCCATGGGCGTGGGCGAAATGATAGCACAATCAACATTGTCATCCTCTAACATGGCCGCCACACAATCGACAAAAACCGCATCATCAGCTACTGGAGTTGTATCCAATGGATTACGGACATCCTGGATCCGCTCAATTCCTAAAGTAGCCAGGGCTCTAAAAATCTTTTTTATGGTTGTTGGGGAAAGTTTAGCCAGTTCAAACTCCTGATCATTTTTAAGATTATCAGCCATGGTCACACATTCAAAACCAGCGTTACTGATAAGGCCAATTCGCCTGCCTCTGATTACCTTATTAGCCAGAAAAGATAGATTTTTTACATAATTTTCAAACTCAAAAATAGTATCAGCCACAATCACGCCAACCTCTTCCAGGATCGAGCGGCAAATATTATAATCTCCAGCTAAAGAAGCCGTATGGCTGGCTGTCGCTGCTTTTCCCTCTGGAGTTCTACCTGCCTTGTAAAGAACAATCATTTTCCCTTCCTGCTTGATAATCTCTCGAGCCGCTTTAGCAAAAGCTAAACCGTCCCCAGGCAAAAAACCTTCTACGTAGACTCCATAGACTTTGGTTTGATCATCATCCTTAAAATAATTTAAATAATCAGAAACGGTAAGATCAATCTGATTGCCGACAGAAATGGCATAAAGAGGTTCAATGTTGGGCAGATGACTCATTCTGCAAATTATAAAAGCTCCACTTTGACTGATATAGGCCACGTTTGATTTTTGGCCAGTCATAGACGGCATTTTGTACTCAGGGACAAAAGTGGTGTTGTATCTCCCTGGTCGGGAGTAAATACCCAGACAGTTACCGCCATTGACAACAGGTGTCAGCTTGCCGGCTTTCAGGTTTTTTCCCAGAAGTTCCTTAATCCTTTCCTCTAGAACCTGAGTTCCTTTTTTCTCACCCAACCCCCCAGCAATGATAATAGCTGAGCGGGCTTTTTCATTCTCTATAAGCTCGTTCATCACTCCATATATTTTTTCCGCAGGTACTGTAACCACAAACATATCTACTGTTTTTGGCATGTCTGCAATTCGGGGTACACAGGGACATGTTTCTATTTCCTTGAAACCTGGCTTAACCACATAGACATTCCTGTTATAAAAGCCCTCCCTGAGAATGTTATTAAGAATTATATGACCGATATTCATCTTTTCTGAAACACCAATAATGCCAATGGTTCTGGGCTTAAGCAGATATTGAATATTTTTGAAGTGGCTTCGCTTTGGCGGCCGATGATTTCTAGAAAAGCGGCACATTCCATCTAGAGCAATCAGTTTTTTGTCCTGAACTACAAAGGGATTGACTTCTGCTTCTTCGATAACATAGGTATGATCAACCATATAAGGGGAATAATAAACTCCCAACTGCTGGATACTGAAATAGGTTTCTATCAGTTCTTCTTTGGTAATTAATGCTTCACTTCCCCTGACTTTGCCTACCAGTTTATCATAAACAGCTAGGGGTTCTAAAATAGAGAGTATTTCCCTTTTTCTAAGAATATGGGCTGAACCAATAGAGACAGCCTTGCCTTCTTTTATTCTCTGGCTAAGATATTCAATCTCTACTCCGCCTAAGCCCATAGTCACTACCGGGCCAAAATCCCTCGAATTCCGCAGGCCAATAAGCAGCTCTGTACCAAATCCTGTTTTGTTATAATCAATTCTCTGGCATATCAAAAAGCCTTTTATTTCTTCCTTAACTTTTCTAATACTCAGTCCCGTCTGGCCTTTAAATTCTGGAAATTTCTTAGCCCAGGCCACAAATTTTCGAGGGATACTCTCTTCCATCTCTCTGCATATTTGATTAACTCTTTGACTATCTTTTTCGACAAAGCGAACACCATCAACATCGGTTTTATGTACAATTATGGGAGCCACAACTTTGACCACCAGGGATTTGTCCTTGAAAACTTCCAAATCTTTATCCTTTACCTGCTTGCCTTTTTTAATAAAAACACACTGAGGAGTTTTTATCCCAGCTTCATCCAGCATCATGTAAACTTCATGCTCCAGGAGAAAATTCCTCCCCTCTTTTTCAGCCTGCTCAAAAATCTTATTGATCTTCTCAAAGCTAATATCCACTTCTTTTTCTCGCCCTGACTTATACTTTTTTGAAGGAGGCAGCTGCTTTGGCTCCCAAGGCAAAAGCCTTAAGGTTTATTTCTACAATCTTCTCTCCTTTTGACTGAAAAAGCACACGGATAAATTTTTTTAAATTTTTCACATCAAGGATTAAATAATTGGAAGCAGCTCCTAACATAACCATATTTTGGGCCTTAGCAAAGCCAGCCTCTCTGGCCAACTGTGAAGCATCAACTATAATATTCCTGACCGCTCTCTTAATTTCAGCTAAAACCTCATTTAAATCTGGATAATCAGGAATATTAATATAAGGAGAACTGCTGCTGATCACAATTCCCTGAGGAGAGAGAAAATCTAAGTAGCGGAGAGTTTCCAGCGGTTCCACACTCAAAATCATATCAGCTTCTCTTTTAGGGATAAGATCGCTGAAAATTTCCCCATCAGATAAACGAAGATGGGATTGAACAGCTCCTCCGCGCTGAGCCATACCGTGGACTTCAGCCTGTTTAAAAATCAAGCCCTGAGCTGAAGCTGCTTGATCAATAACAAAAGCAATAGAAAGAATTCCCTGTCCACCGACACCAGCTAAAATAATGTCCTGCTTCATAGCCTTATCTCCTTTTCCTTTTTCCCAACTCTTGAACACACTCTCTGTTCGAAATTACTACCGAAAAACCTTTATATTCAATTTCTTCCCTCAGAATTCTAACATTTTCTTCCAGATTTTTGGGAAGAGGAACAATAACTCTTATATGCTCCTTGGCCACTCCTAAACCTTCAACCATCCTCACCAATCTTTCTCCTGAGGCAAAAGTTGGCTGCCCACCGGTCATGGCCACTGTTGCGTTATCTAAAATAACAGCAGTCATGTTAGTCCCGGCAGTGGCCGCATCAAGGAGAGGAGTCAAACCTGAATGGCCAAAAGTGGAATCACCAATAACAGCTATTGAAGGATAAATACCTGCTTCTGCCCCTCCTTTAGCCATGCCTACACTGGCTCCCATGCAGACGCAAGTATCAACTGCTTGATAAGGGGCAAGAGCGCCCAGAGTATAACAACCTATATCACTGAAGACAACAGCTTCAGGAAAAGACTCTAAAGCCTTTTTTAAAGCTTTAAAGGTATCTGCATGAGGACACCCAGGACAAAGTTGTGGAGGTCTAGCCGCCAGTTTCAATTCGGCCAGTTTGGAATTTACTAAAGGTGGCTTTCCTAAAGCAGAACCAACAACATCTGGGGTCAGCTCACCAGTGAGCGGTAGATGACCGCTTAATTTTCCTCTAATATCTTTGTCTTTTAGGCCAAAAATTCCCCTCAATTTTTTCTCAATGTAAGGATAGCCCTCCTCGACAACCAGGATAGTCTTTACCTTCTGAGTGAGTTCAAAAATTAACTTCTCGGGCAAGGGATAAGCTCCTATCTTTAACAGAGAAGGAAGCTTGGTCTTATCCTTAAAGTTCTCTAAAACATAATTATAAGCAATTCCAGAGGCAATAATGCCCAGAGAAGTGTTCTCTTTATTAAGGTGAAGAGAATTAAATTCTGAACTATTTGAGAATTCGACAAAATTGCTTTGTTTACTCATTAAAATCTTAAAGCGTCGCCTGGAATTGGCTGGCAGTAGGGTCCAATCTTGGTTAGGACCATATTTTATTAAATTTTGCTTCCTGCTAGGCCGAGGAAAAACTCGTGAACGGCTGTGGGAAAGGCGGGTAACCAGTCTTATCATCATCGGTAGGCCAAACTTTTCGGAGAGATCAAAAGCAGCTCTGGCCATATCATAAGCCTCTTGGTGGTTAGAGGGCTCCAGGCAGATAATTTGAGCAAAATCAGCATAATAGCGGCTGTCCTGTTCATTCTGGGAGCTGTGCATGCCGGGATCATCAGCTACAACAAGGACCAGACCGCCATTGGCCCCGGTCAAAGCAGAATTAATAAAAGGATCAGCGGCCACATTCAAACCGACATGCTTCATCGAAACTAAAGCCCGTTTACCCGCAAAGGAAACTCCTAAAGCCTCTTCATAAGCTACTTTTTCATTAACACACCAGGTGGCTCTGAATTTTTTTCCATCCTCTGAGGCTTTTATCAAATATTCCATAATCTCTGAGGCTGGTGTTCCAGGATAGGAATAGGCAGCAGTTAGACCGGCCCCGATGGCTCCCAGGGCAACTGCTTCATCTCCGAGTAAAATTTGTTCTTTCATGGCTAAAATCCTCTGTGCAAAATATTTGATTCTTGGGAAAATAATGACCTTTTAAATAACTACTTAAAATACAAACAATAATATATTGTGTCAAGCTAAGAAAAAATGGGGTCAGACCTTCATAAGTTTCATAACTTACACCTCTCTATTGATACATCTCGTAGGCCTGCATGACACAAAAGCCCTTACAATTACTTTAAAAATTAAAGTTATGAAACTTATGAAGGTCTGACCCCGTCTGGGTTACGTACCGTAATCTTCTCATAGAGCTGAAGGAGAGCCATGGGTGATTTCAGGCGCTTTTGGTGCCTTGAACGACATCCGGTTGATATCCCTGCACTCTCAATCCATCCGGCTCTATGATAAAAAGTGTGATAAAAAGGTTTGGAAATCCAATTTTTTAAGAGATAATATGTCGAACTCAATAAAAGACCTTAAAAAAGAGTCTCTGATTTCATTTGGCATATAACCGTTAATTAATAAGCTGTTTGAGCCGATATCTCTTTTTATTTTCTTTCAACAATAATTCCGATAATCAGGTTCTTTGATTATTTTTCATTAAAAAAAATAAGCCTTATCATAGAGCCAAGGGGATATTTTGTATAAATAAAAATCGCTTTTTCCTATAAAATACCAAAACGCAAAGTTGATCTGCGTGAAAAAATTTATCTTAACAACCACAGAGAAAACAAGCCATTTTCTTATTGACAAATAGTCTACTTTAAAGTAGACTACTTAAAAGTAGACTATATAAGGGAGAAAAAAACAGTGAAATTCATAAACAGAAAAAGAGAATTAAATGCTCTTGAGAAGCTGTGGAACAAAAGAGAAGCGCAGTTGGTGGTAATTTATGGCAAAAGGCGAATAGGAAAAACTGAGCTGATAAAACAGTTTATAAATAACAAGCCTCACATTTATTTTCTGGCTCAAAGAATCAACGAGGTTGAAAATCTCCGGTCTCTGGGTGAGGCAGTTGGCGAGTTTTTCAAGGATGAAATTTTAAAAACTACCGGTTTTCCAGATTGGAAAGTTTTTTTTGAATACATAAAGAATCAAATTAAAGAAAAAGTAATTCTGGTTTTAGACGAATTTCCTTTTTTGGCCGAGGCTAATAAAGGAATTTCATCTATATTCCAGGCTGGGTGGGATGAGAAACTCAGACAGTCTCCAGTTTTTCTAATACTCTGTGGTTCAAGCATCGGCCTGATGGAAACGGAGGTCTTATCTCAAAAAGCACCTCTTTTTGGCAGAAGGACCGCTCAGATATTCCTCAAGCCATTTTTCTTTTTTGAGGCCTCCAAGTTTTATCCACATCTCTCCTTTGAACGGTGCCTTGAATTCTATTCCATTACAGGCGGAAATCCCAGCTATTTAAAACAGCTGCATCCCCGGTTCTCTCTTGAGAAAAATATCAAGGAGAATATTTTCCAGCCAGAGAGTTTTCTTTACCGGGAAGTAGAATTCATTCTTCGAGAAGATCTCAGAGAACCCCGCAATTATTTTGCTATCCTGAAAGCCATAGCTTTAAGTAAAAACAGAATCAGCGAAATCGTAAATGAGACAGGGCTGGAAAAAGGAATTCTACATAAATATCTGTTCATTCTTGAAGATCTTCATGTCATTCAAAAAGAAGTGCCGGTGACTGAAAAAAATCCGCTGAAATCAAGAAAAGGACTTTATAAGCTTCAGGACCAATTCTTCCGGTTCTGGTTCAGGTTTGTTCTGCCTAATCGTAGATACATTGAAGAGGGAAGAACAGAATATGCTCTTAAAAAAACCAAAAAAGAATTTCTTTCGTTGGTTGCAGATAATTATGAAAAAGTCTCTCAGGAAATTATATTAAGACATGAGGATCGCTTCTTTCCCATTGAAAAAATAGGCCATTGGTGGGACAGGCAGGAAGAGATTGACATAGTTGCTCTCAATGAGGAACGGAAAGAGATTTGTTTTGGAGAAGTTAAATGGACAAGGAAGCCTGTTGGGATAGATATCTATCAGAATTTAAAAAGAAAGTCTCAGAGAGTTGACTGGAAAAAAAGGGAAAGGAAGGAACATTTCTGTCTTTTTTCCAAAAGTGGTTTTACCGATAATATGCTCAGCCTGGCCAAAAAAGAAAATGTCTTTTTATTCCATAAGGATAAGTTAATCGAATAGGCTCAGAAGAGATCTTCCACTTCTTCATTGCCTGGAGGAAGGTGGCCGTGCTGCTGCAGGAACTGCTGGATAAGCTCGCTTTCGCTTTTGGTATACATCGGGTCTTCTTCATAATAGAAATATTTGGCCTCCGGTAATGAACTAAATTTTTCCTGAATCGCCTCTCTCAGATGAGGGGTGCCGGCAATGTAGATAATTTTCTTCTCTTCATCCAGAAGCTGAAATACGCCTTCTGTTTCTGGAACTTGACTTATGGTTTCAGGTTTAAGCTCAAGCCATTTCTCTGGAGGCAGGAAAACAGGCAAAAATTGAAGCCTCAAGTCACATCGCAGGCAGCGGCTGGCCTCCTGACGGGCCTGCTCTTCACTCAGTCCCAATTGAATAAGATCAAAAGAACTGAGCAGCTCGGGCAAGGGAAGAGTGGGCATAGAAACTCTTTCCCTGGTGATAAAGCCTTCCAGTTCTCCCAGCCAGAAATCCTTTTTTTCTTTATCCTGCAGTTTAGAGGAAGAATCTATAATTCCTTCTCCTCCGAGGAATTTATCGATGGCTGAGGCAGCCTTCCTGCCTG
>CAZEQD010000060.1:0-11735 GCA_964514305.1 uncultured Eubacteriales bacterium | reverse complement strand
ATTGTACAACGCTTGATGTATATCGAGAAGGGAGCTGTGAGGATTATTTCCCCAATCAGACTCCAGGTTATTAAAACTAATATTTTATAATTTAATTTGAATTATTGTTGCATTAAAATTTAAAAGCATATGATTTAATTCAGGATGTTGATCTCAGGTTCATGCAGATTTTTAATTAATAATAGATCACTTTAAGAAGTAATTAGGAACGGGGGATTAAAAAAATCTGAAATTAAGCCTGAATACCTTGACTGATTCTTATATTTAAGTAAAAAAGAAATCTAATGGAAGCCTTTTCCTTTTTGCTGCTTATTATTCTGTCTATAGTTTTTTACTCTGCCGGCGCTTTAAGCAGGGTTGGAAGAGTTATCGAGGTAAAACCCGCTATTTTTGATTTGATATTGGTCACCACAATCTGGGGAGGAACTGTCTTGTCTAAAATAGTCTGTGATTTAAATAGATGGCTTCTAGTTATTATTTGTATTGTTTTGTCTGGGCTAACAGGCTGGCTCGCTTCTCTTTTTAGATCTTTTTCAGGCAATAAATCTCTGGAAAATAGGGGGCTTGACCACGGCCCTTCTAATATATTTAAGAGATTCTGGCTGAACTGGAGAGATTTTTCTAAAAGAGCTGGAAGATTTCAGAGCAGAATTATGCTTTCTTTGTTTTTTTTCATTTTTATTTCACCCTTAGCCCTTATTCTAAAAATATTTTCAGACCCTCTAAAGATTAAGCCTCCAGCTCACTGCCAATCCTTTTGGCATCTTAAACAGAAAATTCCTGAGAACTTAGAAGAATACAGAAGGCAATTCTGATGTATATTCTGGGAATTTCCTGTTTTTACCATGATGCGGCTGCAGCTCTCCTCAAAGATGGAAAACTGGTAGCTGCAGCCGAGGAAGAAAGGTTTACCAGAATCAAGCATGATTTTAGTTTTCCTGAAAAGGCCATAGATTTCTGCCTTAGGAATGAGGGCCTTTGTGGAAAGGATTTGGATTATGTGGTTTTTTATGAAAAGCCCTTCCATAAATTTGAGCGTATTTTAATGACCATCTTCCAGAGTTTTCCCAGGTCATGGAAAGTTTTCACAGAGGCAATGCTCGCCTGGCTGGGAGATAAGCTTTGGTTGAAAAACCTTATAAAAACAAAAGTAGGAGTTGATGAGAATAAAATCCTTTTTAGCGAGCATCACCTCTCCCATGCAGCCAGTGCTTTCTATGCGTCTCCTTTTGAAGAGGCGGCCATCCTCACTGTAGATGGAGTTGGTGAGTGGACAACAGCGGCTATGGGCCTTGGTAAAAACACAGATATAAAATTATTTAAGGAGATAAAATTTCCCCATTCTCTGGGGCTTCTCTACAGTACGTTTACAGCTTTTTTAGGATTTAAGGTTAATAATGGAGAATATAAAGTAATGGGGATGGCTCCTTATGGCCAGCCCAAGTATGTAGAGAAAATATACGATAATCTCGTTAAGGTCGCCTCAGATGGTTCTTTCTGGCTAAATATGGATTATTTTTCCTATCATTATTCTGAGGAGAAGACATTTAATTCTAAATTTGAAAGACTGTTCGGTCAACCAAGAGATCCTGGCCTAAAATTTTTTACTTCAAAGACCAGATTTCCTTCATATTATGGTTCGAAGCCGGATAATTACAGACAGTTATGTCGGCAGAACGAAAATTATGCGGATGTGGCCGCCAGTATTCAAAGAGTAACCGAGGAAATCTTATTAAAGCTTGCCATTTCTCTCTATAAAGAGACAGGCATGAAAAATCTTTGTCTTGCTGGCGGAGTTGGCCTAAATTCTAAGGCTAACGGTCGAATTCTGATGGAGACGCCCTTCAATCAGCTTTTTATACAACCAGCTGCGGGAGATAGCGGCGGTGCTTTGGGGGCTGCTCTCTATGTATATCATGGGCTGTTGGGAAAGCCAAGAACCTTTGTTTTGGAGCATGCTTATTGGGGAAAAGAATATTCGGAAAGAGAAATTAAGGAATTCCTGAAAAAAAACAATATCAATTATGAATATTTAGCCAAGGAAGAAGAGCTGACAACAAGAATTGTGGATGAGATTATGGCTGGAAAAGTTATAGGCCTATTTCAAGGAAGATTTGAGTGGGGACCAAGAGCTTTAGGTAATAGAAGCATTTTGGCCGATCCAAGAAGGGAAGAAATGAAGGATATTGTCAACCTTAAAATAAAGTTTCGAGAGCCATTTCGGCCTTTTGCTCCTGTGATATTAGAAGAAGAGGCTGAAAGCTTTTTCGCAGCCAATGATTTTGTTAATCAGTTTCCAGTAAGATATATGCTGTTAGTTTTACCTTGGAAAGAAGAGAAGGCTGACAAAATGAGAGCAGTTAACCATTTGGGAACAGCCAGGCTTCAAACCATCAGAGAGGAATGGAATCCTCGATACTATCAAATTATAAAGAAATTTGGCCAAGCAACAGGTGCACCAGTCCTTCTTAATACATCTTTTAATCTCAAAGGCGAACCGATAGTAAATTCTCCTTTGGATGCTTTCACAACTTTTAGAAGAAGCGGCCTGGATCTTTTAGTCCTGGAAAAATTTATAATAAAGAAATAAATTACTTAATAAAGCTAAGATCTATGAAAATGATTAAAGAATTGGCAGATTTTATAAATAGCTCAGGCTGAAGAGCTTAAAATGGGATTGGTCAAAAATTTTCTTTCAAAATTAGGGATTTTCGGCGAGCTCTTAATTTTTCTATGGAAAAGAAAACTCTGGTGGCTCATTCCTATGATAATATTTTTAATTCTACTCAGCCTTTTATTAATTTTTACCCAAAGCTCAGCTGTTGCCCCCTTTATTTATACGCTTTTTTAGATAAAGTTTTTTTAATTATAGCAACTTTCAAGGTAACCACGTATTTTTTTATCCTCAGGCCTTAAACTGAGCGCTTTTTTGAGATGTTTGATAGCTTCCTTCTTATTTCCCATCTTTTTTAGAATGAGACCTAAATTGATCTGGGCCTCGATTAGATAGGGATTAATATGCAAAGCTTGGCGGAAATGAGTAATAGCTTCCTTGGTCTGGTGGCGGTAAGCATAGAGAACACCTAAGTTATTATAAACGTCAGCAAAGTTAGGGACATAATTTAGAACTTGATGCCAGTGTTTCATGGCTTCCTCATAGCGGCCGCGTTCTCGGCTGAGCTCAGCATAATTGTAGTGAAGGATCCAATCATCAGAGTCATTTTCTAAAGATTTTTTATATACTCGGTCAATTAAGGCAAAGATAGAAGGCCTTAGATATTTTTTTAAAAGGTTTATTTGGTTAATAGTCTCTTTTTGTCGTTGGTCATGATCAATTTGATTGGTGAAGGGAGCGCGTCTTATTCTATCTAGAATACGTCCGAGAATTTGGTAAAGATCCCATTTAGTAAAAGCCAGGAGCTGAGCCCATTTTTCTATAGGAGGAGGTGAAGCTACTTTTGGGGCCTTTGCTTTAATATTTTCAGGAAGGATGGCTTTTAGTCTAGAAAATATAGCTTTAGCCAGGAGGTAATTACCAAAAAAATTCATATGGACGTGGTCATAGAACAATTCTTTACCTGGAATTTTAGTTGGGGTTCTTGTGTTATTTTCGAAATAAGAGGCTGTATCTACAAAATAAACACCTTCATTTTCTCTATTTAGGGTCTTTTTTCGAATGATCCTGTTAATTTGACTATCGGCCCGAAAGCGTAAAGCATCCAGATCTCTGGCTTTTACATAGGAATAGTGAGCTTTTTCATTTTTATTAACCTTGAGATAGCACCGTGCTAAGTGGAAATTTAAATCGGCATAATTGTTATCAATTTGAGCTGCTTGAAGGTAGGCTTTGATTGCCTGTTCATATTGTTTATTTGCTTCCATTTCAAGGCCTATATTGTAATTTTTTTCCCATTGATGCTCCTCACTTAAAGTAAGATCCTGTCTATGGACAGAGGCAAAAGGAGGATTATCTTTAAGATTTGTAGCCACTGTAGAGACAATTACTTTGGCCCCTGAATTTCGGGCAATGGTTATGATGTCAACTAAGTTCTTAGCAAAATGTTTATAGACTATTTTCAAGCGAGGATCGTTGAATGGAAGCTTGTTTTCCAGAAACATCTCCATTCCTAGCCAGGCCTTTTGGTTTTGTCTCTTTCTCCGTAGCTTTTGAATTGGGATATTAAGCAATTGACCAAGCCTTAATGATTTGGCCCATAATCCAAGGCGAATCATAGTTAAATTAGGTGAGAAAGATTGAAAGGTGGTTCCCGGTCCAAACGGGCCGACTACTTCATTGTTCCCGAGGTAAATAATGAACAAATCAGGTTTCATTTTTATACATTCTTTGGCGATTTGGTAGACCACATGAGAGTTAATGGCGACCATGGCCGTGTTGATAATTTCAAATTTACTCCTTGGAAAATGATAGGAAAGCATCTTCTCTAAAATTCTAGAGAAACTGAAAGAGTAGTCAGGTTCACCTCTGGCAGCGGAACCTCCCAGGACAAAAATACGATAGGTGGTTTGAGGTTTATCTAAAGGAAGAAAAAAAGGGAGTGGTTCTCGAGCTAATTGAGGTGGAAAAAAGCGCCAGCCAAACTTTTGATTACTCAGATAAGCATGCCTCTTTTTTACTTTAATAAAGAAGTTTGGTCGATAACCAAAACCGCTCCAGCGTAATCCTGTTTCTATTCCTACCAACAGCAGCAGAGGAATAATAGTCATAGAGATAATAACCAATAGCCATTTAGGTTTGTTAGAAAGTCTATTAAGGGTCAAGTTGTTTTTTTCGATTTTTTTTGCGCCCCTATTTTGTTTTCTGAGGTGATTTTTTAATTGCCTGTCTTTTTTTACAGCTTTTAGAGAATTCACTTTGATTTCCTATTTGAATGAATTATTTTTAATTAGCTTTTTTTAGCTCTTTTTTCCTTTAACATAGACAGGTTATTTGGTCAAACTGAAAATCCAGTTGTTCATATTAAACCAGGAAGAGTATTTCCGTGAGAAAAGTTAAAAAAGTTGGTGAATTTCTTTTTTAATATTATTGAAATTATATTATTCATGGAGAAATTTTATCTGCTGCGTTTGTCTGTTTTTTCAGAGCATGTAGATATAATAATTAATAGTTTATTATTTTAGAGCAAGGAAGAATTTTTTAATTAAATCTATTGACAATAATAAGGAAAATTTATATCTTCAAAGTGTATGAAGATTAATAAGCAAATAGGAGGTGATAATCAAAAGATTAAATAATTTTTTTTATTATAATTTATAAATTTTAATGAAAAGGAGGAAAAAATGAAAAAATTGAGAAGAGGTATGGTTCTTATTTTAACTAAGGATTTTCTTATTTTTGCTTGCTTAGTCCTTCTTGTCAGCTCTCCTGTTTATTCTCAGTCGTCTGTTCATGGAGCCATCCAGGGGAAGGTTACAAGTGAAGATGGTCAACCTCTTCCTGGGGCTGAAGTAATTATCTCTTCACCTAAACTTATTGGTGGCCCTCAAAGTGTGATCACCGATATTGAAGGGAAATTCAGATTTATTGGTCTTCCACCTGGAACCTACACTGTTGAAGCCAAGCTCCAAGGTTTTACACCCCAGAAAAGAGTGAATATTCGTTTAATCGTGGCCGCAACTTTGACCGTGGATTTTACTTTAAAAGTAGGCAAACTTGAGGAAGAAGTAGAAGTTATTGCCACTGCCCCCATTATTGATGTTAAAGACACTCAAATCCATGCTTACAATATGCCCAAAGAATTTATGGAGAAAATACCTGCTAGCCGTGATTTTGAAGATCAGCTGACTTTTGCTCCTGGAGCCAAAGGAGCTTGGGGCTCTTTCTATGGTTCTCCTGATAGTTTAGAAAACAAGTATCTTACTGATGGTCTTAATACAACATGTCCTGAAGATGGGGCTCCAGCCCAATTGGTAGATTATGATTCTATAGAGGAATTTAATGTAATGGGCATAGCTGCTCCGGCTGAATATGGAGGCTTTGGAGGAGCCTTGATTAACGTGGTTACCAAATCAGGGGGCAATGATTTAAGCGGTTTATTCACTTTTTTTACGCGCCGCCCGAGCTGGCACAGTGAAAACTGGACAGATTACCCCTATTTAGCCAGAAGGGTTTTTTCTGAATTCTACAACGTACATTTCAATTTAGGTGGTCCAGTCATTAAAGATAAGCTGTGGTTTTATACCAGCGGAAGATATACTTTTGATCAGGATCATATTCAAGATCAAGGAAAAGGAGAAAAGAGCTGGGGCTGGAGAGGGATGGTCAAATTTACCTGGCAGCTTAATAGTAATAACAGGCTGCAAGCTACTTTCGATGGCTATACCCGGGGACGGAAAGGCTGGACATGGGATTTTGTTGATCCTTCTATTGATTATCCATCGAAGGGTCATGGAGTTTTTTTTAATGTCTCTTATCTTCTAACCTTTTCTAACATCACCTTTTTAGAAGCCAGATTTGGAGGAATGGACACATACACTCTGATGGGAACGACTAATCCTCCCGCTCGTTTTGATATGGAAACTGAATGGTGGACAAATAATTATTTCGAATACTGGAAAAATAAAAGACAACGCCTTGATTTCAATGCTTCTGTCACTCATCACGCTGAGGATTTTATTAAAGGTTCGCATGATTTTAAATTTGGAGTTGAATTTGCTCGCATGCCTTCTCACGACTGGAGAGGCATGCCTGGCAATAGAACCTATTATGATTTGGGTGGAGAGCCCTATTTTATGGTTTACCAACCATTCTTTGATGTGAGGCCAATCGGCACCCGCCTGGAATTCTTCCTTCAAGATACCTGGAGCATTAGTGATAGGGTAACTGTTAATCCAGGAGTCAGGTTTATGCATGTTAGAGGTCATCTCCCCCGTAGCTTTGATGAGCCTCCCTTTCGACCAAAGCTGGGCATTGCCCCACGGTTAGGCATAAATTTTGATATTCTTGGTGATCATTCCACTGTCTTGAAATTGCATTACGGAAGATATTATCATCAGTACAGAGATCTCATGTACACTCCCTGGGAACCCAAAGGTCCTTATCAAGAATACCTCTGGGGTCCGGTCTTGGAAGAGTGGGAAGGACTACCTCCAGGAACTTATGGTAAAAAGTGGGTTTTAGATTTTGAGGATCCTTGGGAACCTTATAAAATAGACCCTAATTTAAGATTCCCTTATATGCGCCAGTTTGTGGTCGGTATTGAAAGAGAACTGGGTAAAGATATCTCTATCTCAGCTTCTTTTATTTATCGAACTAACCATGACCTAATGGATAGGGTTAATATTTCTGGAAAGTGGAAACCAGTCCAGTGGGTTGATCCCTATGAAGGTAATACTTATACTGTTTATCAAAGGCTCAATCCAGGAGAAAATTCCTTTTATATCACCAATCCTTATAAAGGCCAGGGAAAAGATATTGGAGCCGCTTATCCCGATATTGTGGCCTGGGATCCTGAACGGTCAAACAGAACCCTTGAAATACGTTTCAACAAGCGGTATTCAAACAGATGGCAGTTTCGAGCATCTTTTCTGACCGGCTATTCTTGGGGGAATGACGATAATTTCTGGGGGGAATACGGCTCCAGTCACAGTACTGGTCTAGGAGCTTCTTGGAATTTCAGCAATCCAAACTATCAGATAAATGCTGAAGGACCATTGACTATTTCCTCAACCTATATATTTAAGAGTGCAGGTTCGTATGATATTCCTGTGATTGATGTTACTGTCGGCTTTGATTTTAGATATGAATCAGGGGATAGATACACTAAACAGATACTTCTTGATCCAGATATAGATCCAGATCCGGTGGCAGACTGGTGGACTAGAGATGTGGTTATATTAGCCGAAAAACGCGGTTCTCACCGGTTGCCGGCTATGAAAAACTTTAATCTTCGAGCTGAAAAATATTTCCATTGGGGACAGGTCAAAGTTGGAGTTCTTGTTGATATTTTTAATGTTTTCAATTGGGATACTGTTACCTGGGTAGAAACTTACTATGATCCTTGGTCAGAATATCAGTTCGGCTATGTGTGGGATATCCAGAACCCCAGAGCCTTCAAGTTAGGATTTAGATTCGAATTTTAAGACAGGTTTTTTGTTCATCTTAGCTCTTTAATCCTCAGGATTTAGAGCTATAAGTTCAACAAAGTGAAGATAAAGGGCTCTGTTTTTCGTGGTAAAGAATTACCTAAATAGTAAAGAGGCACTAGCTGCTTAAGTTCTTCTTAATTCCAAGAGACTAAATTCTGTCCATCTTCTTGCTGAGCAAATAAAAATTAATTCTATTTCCAAAATAAAAGAAATTATTCTATTTTTGTTTGTCTAGAAAGGAGACCTAAATGTCAGCTAGTAGTGATTATGATGGTTTGATCAATTTATTTCAGGATTTTCGTGAATTCCTAAAGCCAAAGGTGGATAATGGAGTTCCCGATTATAGTTCTTATTCTATGAAGGACAAGCATAGAAAGTTGAAAAAATATCAGGAACGTTTGTCCTCCTTTGAGATAGCTGGATGGCCTATAGCCCAGCAAGTGGATTACCATGTTGTTCGGGCTGAAATGAACGGCGTGGACTTTGATCATCGAGTTCTCCGACCATGGGCCCGTGACCCTGGATTCTACAATGTTATCGATGGTATGTATCCTCGTTTGATTGTCCATTATACCAGAATGCTTTCTGACTGGCCGTTGACCAATCCTCAACTTCCTCTGCCAGATGAGGAAATTCCAGTATTCAGGATGAAGCTGCGGGCTATACCCCAAATTTTTGCCCAGGCCAAAGAAAATCTGACCGAAGCTTCAGCTGAATTAGCTACAATTGCCATTCGGGTTAAAGAAAAAGAAGTCGCTTTTATGGAGAAACTTATATCTGGATTGTCCAAGCACCACCCCTATTTAGTCCAAGATGGGGAACAAGCTCTGGCCGCAATTGTCGACTTTAGAGAATGGCTCAGGCAAAACATAAATAAGATGAAAGCCCCGGCTGGTATTGGCAAAGATAACTATAATTGGTGGTTAAGAAATGTCCAGCTTATTCCTTATAGTTGGGATGAATGCTTATCAATCATTCAGAGCGAATACAACCGAGCTGTAGCTTTTCTAAAATTAGAAGAGCATAAGAACCGTAAATTTCCTCCTTTTAAAATTACTTCAAGCAAGGAAGAAAATCAGAGACGTCAGCAGAAGGCCGCTGAAGAGCTGTTTAACTTTCTCCGGGAAGAAGACGTTATTTCAATTCCTTCTTTTCTCAAGCCTCTTCCCTCTCATCATTATCCTCGAATATGGGGCATTAGCGCCTATTTAAATCCGGATGATTATGATTTTTTTGAGCAATGCTGTGATCGGGAACCTATGACTCAGATCGCTCACACTTTTTTTGGCCATTACTATACAAGAGGCAGGACTATTTGGTATCAAGATGGAGACAGTCGTCCTATTCGGGGAGTAATTAGGCTCTTTGATATGCATGAGGCCCGTTCTGAGGCTTTGTCATTTACCGTTGAAGAGATGTTAATGCAGCTTGGATGGCTCGATAATCACCCTCGAGCCAAGGAGATTACCTACATTTGGATGACTTTTCGGACAGCTCGAGCCTTAGTTGACTTAAAAATGCACAGCCATGATTACTCAATGCAAGAAGGTGTAAAAAAAATTGTGGAGATGCTTCCTTATCCCTGGGCAAAGGAAGACAGTGATTCTGTTTGGTGGGATATTGAGGAGACTTTGCGGGCACCGGGACATGTAACTTTCTATGTTATCGGTAAAAACATGATCTGGCAACTGCTGAAAGATAGAGCTTTTCAATTAAAGGAAAAATTTACTCTCCGTCAATTCATGGATGATTTTATGAGAGGGGGCATAATTCCCATTTCTCTGAGTCGATGGGAGATGACAGGGCTTGAGGACGAGATTAAGAAATTATGGTAGTTGAAGCGGTATTAAGGAAATAAAACTATAGCAGAGTTTATTCTATGGTTAATTTTATTTTTAACTGAAATTGAAAGTAATAACCTAGATTGAAAGGATTATAGAGGCCGGAAGACTTATTCGATAATTATAGGAGGTCTTTTAGTGAGTAAAAAACTATTTTTATTTTCTTGCTTTTTGATTATTTTTGGTTTCCAAGGATTTCATTTGGAGGCTCAAGAGGCGTATTATCGCTGGAAAATGTTGAATTTGATTAGAACAGAGAAATTTGACCTTGTTCTTCCTAAGGCTATGCGAGAAAACAAGGTGGATATGTGGATTCATGTCATGGGGGATGGCCGACCTGACCCTCTGCTCTTAGATTTGGCAGATCCTCTTGCTCTGGATGTTGGAGGTAGTATAGTGGGGCGTCGGACAGTATACTTTATATTTACAGACCGGGGTGGCGATAGAATAGAAAGAGCAATCTTGGGTGGTGAAGGAGAGACTGAGGGGTATGATATTTTTGGCCGGAAAGAAGATTTAAGAAAGTTTGTAGAAGAGCGAGATCCCAAGCGTATAGCAGTTAATTTTTCAGAAAATTTAGCTGCGGCTGACGGTATTTCCCATACACAATATTTGAAGCTTATTAAAGAACTGGGCCAGAAATATGCCAAAAGGGTAGTTTCGGCTGAGAAAGTGATTACAGATTTTCGCGTACAGAGGGTAGAAGCTGAGATAATTGTATTTGCCAAGGCCTGTGAGCTTCAAAGAGAAATTGTTGAAGAAGGCTTAAGAAATATTAAAGCGGGTGTTACCAGCAGAGAAGATTTTGGCTGGTGGATTGAGGATCAGGCTTTAGCCAGAGGCCTTGAGCCTGAATTTGGGCTGGTTTTGCCGGGCATAATGCATTCAGAAGTTTCCCCTCCCTCAGAGTGTTGGAAGCCAAGCTATATTATTCAGAAAGGTGATTTGTTATTGTTCGATTGGGGAGTTAAATATTTAAATTTTGGCACAGATTATAAACGTTATGCTTATGTTCTTAGAGATGGAGAGTATTCTCTTCCAGCTGGAATTCAACATGCCTGGGAAAGGACCTTACAGGCCCGGGAAATAATTCGAAAAACTATAAAAGTTGGGCGTACGGCTGGCGAGACTTTAGAAACCCTTGCCCAAGCTTTGGAAAAAGAAGGATTTGTATACACCCCTTTTACTGACATAGGCTCCAAAGATAGAGAGCTGGTTAATTCGCTTGGAGATTCTGAAAAATCAGGATTTTCAATTGATTGTCATTGTGTGGGTAATACAGGCCACGGCGATATAGTGGTTGGCCCCTCGATTGCTCCTTTTCGAAAAGATCGGGCTCATATTAAAATTAAGCCAAATAATCTTTTTGCTTTTGAATTCATGGTTCATACTTGGGTACCAGAGTGGGGAAAAAGGCTGACTATTAACTTGGAGGATAATGCTATTGTCACCGGGAGAGGAGTCGAATTTCTTTATCCGCCTAACGAAAGAATCATTTTAGTCCGATAGGATTTGATTCTGAGTTTTGAGGAAAGAATTTAATATAATTTACAAATTATAAGGGTTAATTGGAAAGGAGGTATAAGCATGAGAAATAAAAAAATAGTTTTATTCTTCTTTTTCTTCCTCTTTTTTGTTGGAATGTTTAGTGCTCAGACTCTAAAAAAAGATTATATGTGGAATCTACTGAATATAGTGCGCCAAGAAAAGTTTGATTTTGTCTTACCTAAGGCAATGCGAGAGAACAAAGTGGATATGTGGATTCATGTAATAAGAGAAGGCAGTAAT
>CAZEQD010000059.1:0-12206 GCA_964514305.1 uncultured Eubacteriales bacterium | reverse complement strand
TCTGCTGGCTACAATTGACATCAAACTCAATGTTTAGTATAAATCCTTGTCTTCTTTAATGAAAAGTAAAGTTCTATTTTCCGCCTCTCTTTTCCATGCTCTTAATGATGCCGCCTCCGTTACGGTGCCTATGATTTTTCCTCTCCTTTATCAACAAAAATTTATCATTAGAAATTATTTTCAGATAGGACTTCTTTCCAACCTGGGACTGCTGGTTACTTTAATTTTTCAGGCGGTAATTGTTAATTTATCTAATAAATATGAATACAGGCATATGCTCTGTTTAAGTGTCTTAGGCATTTCTTTTTCTCTTTTGCTTATAACCTTTTCTTCATTTTTCGCCGCTCTTCTTATTTCCTATTTATTTCTGAGAATGTTTGTCAGTTTCTATCATCCGGTCGGTATTGCCTGGGTTTCCAAAACTCATCCTGACCAAGCCCTCGACTTTGCCATGGGCATTCAAAGCGGTTCCGGAAATCTGGGCGTATTGATTGCCTTTGTCACTTCAGGATATCTGGCACAGGCAATAAGCTGGAAAACTCCAATGCAGGTTTGGGCTGTGGTTGTTCTTTTTTTAGGATTTATAAGCTTCTTTCCTATCAGAAAAACATCAACCATGAACAAAGCTGGCCCCGTTATTAAACACAATCTTTCTTCCTGGATTGAAACTTTGGCCTCTATCAAATTTTACATCCCAGGTTTTATTTTTGGCGGTGCTTGCTGGGGATCCATAGTCTTTTTTGCCCCTTCTCTCTTTAATCATAAGTTTCAAGTGCCTTTAGGAAAGACTGGAATCTATCTTGCTTCCTGGATAGGAATTGGTAGTTTGATGACTTATATTTTTGGATATTTAAGCCATAAATTTGGTCGCTGGAAAATTGCTCTATCGGGGATGATTGGCTCCTCCATTTTTCTTTTCAGCCTTGGTGTAGCTAAAAAAACAGAAGTAGCTCAATTAAGTTTGCTCTTTTTTGGAGTCTTCATCTTTTTGATTTATCCTGCTTTTCAGTCCTTTGTTGGCAATAAAGTTCCTTTCAACAATCAGGCTCAGGCCTTCAGCCTGGTAGCCAATATTCAGATGCTGACTGGAGCAGTAGTTGTTCTCGTTGATGGTTTCCTCTCAGATAAATTAGGCATTAGCTCCCCCTTTGTTCTAATGGCTGCCTTTGGGACTATTGTTGCTATTTATTACTTAACCAAATCCCCTTATATAGTAAGGAGTAAGGAGTAAGAAGTAAAGAGTGAAATGATTAAGGGCATTCGAAAAATATTTTCAGAAGTAGCTGACAACTATGAAATGGTTAATCATATCCTCACTCTCGGATTGGATATCCATTGGCGCCATCAAGCTGCCAGAGAAGCTGTTGAAACTGGAGGAACCGTCTGGCTTGATGTCTGCAGTGGCACGGGTGAAATGGCCCGTTATCTTTCTCGCCTGGCTAATTCCCAGGTAAAAATAATTTCCCTTGATTTTTGCTATCCGATGATAGCCAGAGCCAGAGAAAAAAATAAAAAAGGAAATATTGATTTTATCGAAGCAGAAGCCAAGCGGCTTCCTTTTCCTGATAACTGCCTTGATCTTATTACTATTTCCTTTGCTACAAGAAATATCACTCCCAACAAAGAATATTTGATTGATCATCTTCGAGAATTTAAACGAGTATTGAGAAAAGGCGGGCGTTTTATTAATCTTGAAACCAGTCAGCCTTCACTAAAACTAATCCAGCAGCTTTTCCGCTTCTACATAAAAATTACAGTCAAACCAATAGGCTCTTTTATTTCTAGCTCAAAAGCTGGTTACAGTTATCTTTCTTACACTATCCCCCGTTTTTTTTCTGCCCAGCAATTTTCTTCCCTACTTTATCAGGCAGGCTTCACTCAGGTTAGTTTTAATAAATTTCTCTTTGGTGTTGCTGCTATTCATATGGCCGTAAAATAAATGAAATGTATTCATGTAGGGTTCATTGTCCCCAACGAACCGCTTAATTGTATAAAAGTCTGTAGGGTTTGCTATCCCTAGCAGATCGTTATGTAACGGACCGCTCGGAGGCCGGTCCCTAGAGCATTGAATTGATCATCAAATTGATTATCTATTGTAGGTTTCAGGGTTATTGTGTATCATATATCGTTCTAATAGGATGAAGCTCTTTAAAGGCCTCTCAACTTAGATTAAATTTCAAACTGGGATAAAAAATGTTCAAAACAGCCGCAAAAATTCTTGCAGCTACTGTCGGGATCGAATCCAACCGCCCAGAACTGCTTCCTCCTTTGCCTTGTTCTATAGAAGTCAAATCTCTCTTAACAGATTTCAACCATATAGAAAAAATAGCCTACAGTGAAAACCTTGATGGGTTTATTATCCTTGAAGAATCTAACCGCCAGCCTTCTTATACCTATAATGGCCGTAAACAAAAATTTAAATGCAAAGGCCAATTGCTCAAGCTCACGCAGCAAGCCTCTGATCTTCGTTTTAGCTTTTGGGGAAATCAAGGCCTTCTTTATAGATTCGTTCTCTATCTTTTGGAAAAAAAGCATCAAATATATAATTTTCATGCCAGCGCTCTTTATCATCCTGAGCAGGATAAGCTTTTCATCATTATGGGCGGAGCTGGCAGCGGTAAGTCTGTCTATCTTTTAAGCGGTATTATCAAGGGATTAAAGCTTTTCTCGACGGAAACAGTTCACTTCCAGATTAAAGAATCTAATTTAATCTGGTATATGGGTTCCTTGGTGGATAACGTCCGCTGGGGAACTTTAATCTACAACTTTCCTCAGTTTCTTCCTGAGGGAAAACACTCCCCAGGAAAAGAAGCGTGGCATAAGAAGGTGGCCTTAAACCTAAACTCTTACAAATACAGGCAGGACAAACTGGTCAATCCAGCTTCAGTCATAATTATAATTCCCCACATTGAGGAAGAACGCCATGATTTCTATTTTCTGCCCATCAAGGACAAAAAGAAAGCAGCCAAAGAAATTTTTGATAACATCTCTCAGAAATTAACAGAAACTGTCCTCCTCTATGATTGCCTCCCTCTTTTAGGACTGGATGAGAGGGAATTAGCCCAAAAACGTCTTGAAACGGTTTACACCCTCCTCCAGCACAAAACACTGATTCAGACTGTGTCTGTTGTCTCTAATCCTGAGAACTGCTGGAGAAATCTTTTAAAATAATTTTGACAAAGGAGTTTTATCATGAAAAAAGCCTGGGACAAAGTGATAAAAATACCGTGCGGCCCCAGAGCCTCTAAACCTCGAACATCAGGCTTAACTATGGTCATCGATAAAGGCCTAGGACTTCATCAATTGAAAGACTTAATTCAGGTTGCTGGAAATTATATTGATATTATTAAACTGGCTTTTGGGACTTCTGCTTTTTATGATGAAGGTTTATTAAAAGAAAAGAACAGCTTAATCACCTCATCTGGGATCGAGGTTATGCCTGGCGGAACCTTTATGGAAGTAGCTGTCTGGCAGGAGGCTGTGGATGCTTATTTAAAGCGAAGCCAACAACTAGGCTTTTCGGCCATTGAAGTCTCAGATGGAACTATAGATATAGCTCTCAAAACAAGAAAAAAAATCATCAAAAAATGCTTGGATAAAGGTTTTAAAGTTATAACTGAAGTGGGTAAAAAAGACCCTAAAGAAATCCTGCCTATTTCCCTCGTTCATGAATTGATAAGAGAAGATTTAAAAAGTGGAGCTTTTAAAGTGATAGTCGAAGCCAGAGAAGCCGGCCGTGGCGTCGGTATTTATGATCGAGAAGGAACGATAAAAGAGGAGGAAGTTGATCATATTGTGGCTGGAGTTGATGATGTCAATTGTCTTCTCTGGGAGGCTCCTTTAAAAAAACAGCAGCAGGCTCTAATCATCCGCTTTGGTCATAATGTCAATTTAGGAAATATCCCCCCGGATGAGGTTCTGGCTCTGGAGGCTTTACGGCAGGGACTGCGCGGCGATACTCTAAAAAGAGCTTATTTAAAAAATAAAAACTGGAAGAGGTGAACATTAAGGAGTGAAAAGTTTAATATTTAAAGTTGAAAGTTTAAAGTAGAAGGCAGTAAAGAGTAAACAGTGAGAAGTGAAGTATAAGAAAAGTTTAAGGTTGATCCTGGAGGGTCTGCTGTCCCTCACAGACCGTTTATTTAATCGTGTGAAGGACCGCTCGGAAAGTGGTCTCTACAACAATGATATGTTGGTATCCTGTCCTGTAAGGTCTGCTGTCCCTAGCAGGCCGTTAACCTTACCAAAAAAGGCAGCCAGAATTAATCCAGCTTCTCCAGAAGGAGGAAGGTCACGGTATGTTCGCCGGCCGGAATCTTGACTTTATAAGAATTGCCCTCAAATATTTTAGCTACTCTATTGTCTATTTGAAGCTGATATTTTCCCTTGGTCAGGAATCTTATTTTGACTTTTCTTTTTTCCAAAGACTTGATTTCAAAAGAAACTTCGTTCTCTGAATAAAGAAAATGACGGAAAATAGCTTCTCCATTGGCTTTGACAATTTCTTTATCCTCTTCTTTTAATTTAACAGATGAGGAGGAAACCTCGACCTGGTAATGCCGGCCTTGGATATAAATTCGAGAAAGTTTGGCCTCTTCTTTGCTTTTAAGCAGACCAAATCTAAAACCTTCCCAGGGGTTAAAATCTAAAAGTTCTTCAAGGCCTATTAGGCAAAAAAGAGGTCCCCAGCTTTGATAACGCTGGCCGCCTGGCTCTCCAGTGCGGGAGTCAAAGTTTTCGGGACAGAGCTGGAAATTTTTCCAAGTCCGCAGGAAAAGAGAACAGCTTTTTTTTGCAAACTCCTTAGCCACCGCATCAAACTTGTAGGCTTTTAATCCTTGGTAGACGAGATAATTGGTTGGAGGCCAAATTGTTCCCCGCCAGTACTGCTGATCTTTAAAAGCAGGATCATCGCGGGAAATAGTGGGAATGACATAATCTCCCCAAAATTCTCGACCATTAAGAAGGTGTCTAAGTAGGCGTTGAGCTCTTTTTATATCAGGGATACGGGCTATCAGAGGATAGAAGTTGGAGGCTGCTTTTCTCTTGGATAAACGCCCATCCCAGTGGAGATCATAATAAAAACCATCTTTTTCGTCCCACATTTTCTTATTTATTAATTCCTTCATCTGCTTGTATTCAGCCAGCCAACGTCTGTAATCATCTTTCTTGTCCAGGAACTTGGCTATCTGGGAAAGGCACCAAGCATCAAGAGTGTAGAGAGAGTTAAGGTCCAGACAATTCATGGTCAGAGTTCCCGTTTCCGGATTAAAAGAAGCCTCATCCCAGTTAGGCAGGTCATCCTGACCTGATTCCCAGCCAGCTCTGGTTTTGCCTGAGACATTTTTCTCCCAGGGAGGAACACTTTCAGGGATTAACTCCTCATCAGATCCCCATTCCAGCAATCCATCCCCGTTACCATCCCGGCGGCTCTGACCGTTGGCTTCTTTGGCTTTCCAGAAGAGATGCCATTTCCTGAGATAGGGATAAGAATAACGAAGAAATTCCATATCGCCCATTTTCTGGAATAATTTCAAAACCACGTAAGAACCAACAGGGGGCTGTGAGTGGTCAGGCGATCCCCCAACGCGTCCCCGCCAATTAGGAATATTACCGTTGACATACTGCGTTTCCAGAACTGATTTAATAACATCTCGGGCATGTTTAAAGCTCTCCACCGAAAGCTCTAAAGCGTTAAAAAAGGAGTCCCATTCAAAAATTGTCCAGTAATCAGGCTTTCCATTAGGTTGAGGAAAAATCCATCTGCGGCCGGCCGGCGTGTAAAGCTGATGTTTCCCGGGTTGATAGAGGACCATCCAGAAAAGATTGTTGGTAATGGCTTGAGCAGCTCCCTTATAAAGCCCATCTACTTTTACTCTTTTTTTCTTATATCTCTTGGCTTCTTCTGCCAGGAGAGAGTCAATAAGACCTGCGTTTTTGTAACGATAGATGTGATTTTTTAAAATTCTGGCATCCTCGCCCACCCCAGCCACAAAATAGACTTCTCTCTTGTCTTCCGTGGCAAAGGATAAGGATAACTCTTGGCCTCTCTTTTTTTGGGCCTCAGAGCCTAATTCCCCTCGTCGGTTTGTCCAGAGGAGATAATGATATTTCTTGAAAGCAGAACTTTCTCCGGCCACTTGGCCATCAGCCAGAAGCATATATTTTCCCTTAAAATTCCAGGGAAAATAGTTAACAATGTCGACTCTGATACCTTTGGGTGCTTTAATCCTGCCGACAACGGTTCTTTCGTCTTGACGCGACCACTCTAAGGTTAATGTATCAGATTTAGGAGATGGTTTGATTAGAATTGGTGTTTCTTTGCCTTGATTGAAAGCAAGGCCTAAATCTATTTTTATCCTGGCATACTGACCATCAGGAGCATGGGGGCCAACTTCTGAGACAAGGTAAAATATGTCTTCTTTGTCGGCCACCTCCTTTCCCTTTTTTATCCTAAACCTTAAGGCAAAGACACTCTCGCGATGGGGAGCAAGAATCAATCCTGCCCAGGCATTATTCTGGTAAGAGCCAATATAAATATTTTTCCAGGGATAGTAGATTTCAGCTTTTAAGCCGAAACCAAGTATACTGAGTAGAATTGCCGCTGTAATAAATTTTTTAGCTTTAAAATTCACTTAAAAAGCACCTGATTTGCCCTGAGCTCTAATTTATTTATTTTGTTTGCAATAAAAGGCTGAAGTTTTCTTTCTTGCTGCCTCTCTCGTAAACGAAATAATCATCAATATTCTAATCCTATATGAGATATTGATGTTTTCTATTAAAGTACCAACCTAGAATTATCAGATATTCTTTGGTCATTATCCCTGATTTTATATTTTTCCACTTTTTAATCAGCCCAAATATAATAACTAGAAAAATAATTTATGGCAAATAGTCCTTCAAATCAATATTTTTTTATTAAATAAACGCTCTGCTAAGGATAGCAGACCCTACAGAACATCAGCCCCTTCATCCTCCTTGCTTTCTACTTTAAACTTTCAACTTTAAACTTTTTACTTGCTTACTCTTTACTCCTTACTTTTTACTATTTACTTCTCACCTCTAACTAATGTGTCTGATTTTATCTGAATAATGCTTATATTCACCTGAAGAAAAAATGTCATCTATAGCCTTAAAAAGGACATCAATTTCCTGCTCTCTATTATAAAAATGAGGACCAATCCTGATTACATCTGGCTCTGGGCCTTTTCCCTGACGGAAATCCACTAAAATATTTCGTTTAGTCAATGCCTTCTTGAGAGCAAAGCCATGAGGCACCTCAACTGATACGGCTCCAGCCCTTAATTTCTCCTCCATAGGTGTAAAAAGGCTAAAATCTCTTTCTTTGGCTTTGTCAATTATGAACTGGGTAAGAGCCAGAGATTTCTGGCGTATTTGTGGTATTCCTACCCGCTTGATTATCTCTAATCCGGCCAAGGCGCCATAAAAGCAGGCTATCGGTGGCGTGCCAGACATAAAGCGGTAAGCCCCTGGAATGTAATCCATTTTAAGATTGAATGAAAAGGGCTTTTTATGGGCAAACCAGCCGGTCAAAAGAGGCCTTAAAGAAGGAGACAACTCTGATTTGGCATAGAGAAAGCCATTGCCCGGACCTCCACATAGCCATTTCAGACAACCGCTGATATAAAAATCTACATCGAGGTTCTTGACATTAACTGGAATTATTCCTGGAGCATGATAACCGTCGATGAGCGTAAATGCCCCTGCCTCCCGGGCCCGAGCTGAAATCAAAGCAATATTCTGAATGTAAGCTGATTTAAAATAAACATGGGAAGTAACTACAGCCAGAGTCTGCTCATCAATTTCTTCTAATATCTTGTCAGCTTCAATTTCCATCTGAGCATTGCTTTTAACCATAATTATTTTCCAGCCGCTAAATTGAGACATAGCTTGCAGAGCATAGATAATGGAAGGAAAGTCCTGGTCAGTAACTATAATTTTCTTTCTTTTCTTATTATTTCTTGAAAACAGGCAAGAAAGAGCCAGCCAATGGCCGATAGTAGCATTAGGAACCATGGTCACCTCTTCAGAGCTAGCTCCAATTAAAGAAGAAATAGCCGTGGCTACTCTCTGGGCTAAATTCCACCACTCTTTTTCCCACGCCTTCACTCCCTCTTCTGCCCAGAGGCGGTAATAACGTTCGAGATGTTTTTTGGCTCGCCTGGGCACAGCTCCTAAAGAATTGCTGATGAGATAAACACATTTTTCCAGAATAGGAAATTCCTGGCGTATTAATTTAAAATCCTTTTTAAGATCAAGGCTGACTTTGTTCATCACTCTTTCTCCTCTAAGAAATTTATGCCTTAAAAATATACCATAATTAGTATTGATTCCTAAGTCTTAAAATGTGTTACTTTTCCTTCCCTCTTCTGCCGCTGATAAAGGGCATTTTTCATAGAAAGGTAATTCATGGGATGTGGTCAGAACTTCGTCGTCTGCTTTTAAAGAAAGGCCGAGAAGAGCAATCTGGAGATCTTCGGTTACATTCCTGGTAACAGCGATTTCTTCAGGCTAACAGCCAAAAATAGCAGCAAGTTTCTGGCGGATAAGCTCTTTTCTGGGTTGAAGAACCTTCCACATATTATAAGGAGGAGCCCCATTGGAAAAATCAAGATAGCGGTGGACTGCGTGCATGACCCTCTCCTTTTATAATTTTTAATCTTATTAGAGGAAAATAAAAACGTAAAGAATAAACTGTAGGGTCCATTGTCCTCAATGGACCATTTGATTAAATATTGGATCGCTTGGAGACAGGTCCCTTCGTTTAACTTTAAATCTTAAACTTTAAAATATCTTTAAATTATATTTTGAACACAGCCAATTTTTTTATATAATTAAACACAGAAACAAATGTCTCAAAAGGAGGTCATAATGAAAAAATTAATTATCATTTTATCCATTTTCCTCATCCTGGTTTCTATCAGTTGGGCCAGGGTGGGAGATATCCTTAAGGTTATAAAAACTCCTGGCCCCTGTCCCACTGGTCTCACTTTTGACGGCCAAAACCTCTGGCTGGCTGATGATTACACCGCTAAAATCTACAAAATTGATCCAAACAGCGGCCAGGTGTTAAAAACCTTAGATGTCCCTGGCCATCATCCCCAAGGACTGGCTTGGGATGGCCACCATCTGTGGACCATTGATCCGGCTGAAAAGTCAATGTATGTTCTTGATCCAGAAACAGGACAAGCCCTATCCATCCTCGAATCAAACAGCTCCAACCCCCGAGACCTAGCCTGGGACGGGAAATATATCTGGATTGCTGATTATAGAAAAGATATTCTGCTTAAGGTTTCGCCCGAAGACGGGATGATGGTTCAGAATTTTCCTTCTCCAGCCCGAGAGCCGGCAGGCTTGACCTTTGACGGCCATTACCTGTGGGTTACAGACAGAAGCGAAGATAGAATTTATCTGGTCAATCCGGGCGATGGTCTTTGCCTTTCCTCACTCCGTTCATACGGACCTTTTCCTTATGGTTTGGCCTGGGGTGATAATGTCCTCTGGAATGTAGATTATGAAAATGATGAAATATATAAAATTAAAATTTTCGACAATGATATCCTTGCTAAATGGGATCTTCGCCAACTCTCACTCCATTTTCTCAAGGAATTTCGCAATTACGGCCCTGGTCAGGTTAAAACTCTTGATATTTACCTGCCTCTTCCCCACAATCGTGATAATCAACAGCTCTTGGGCACGGTGGAGTTTGACCAGAAACCAACTGAAGTAATCGAAGACAGCTGGAGTCAGAAAATCGCTCATTGGCATTACCGTAATCTGAAAGCCGGTTCAATAGTTAGGCCGGGCTGGAGATTAAAGGCTAAAATCTATGCGGTTGAGTATTTTATTTATCCTGATAAGGTGGGGACCCTTGATGATATTCCAGCCGAGATAAGGGAAAAATATACTAAGGACGGCGACAAATACCGCATTCATGACCCATTTATTCAAACTCTGGCTCAGCAAATAGCCGGACAGGAAAGAAATCCTTACTGGATTGCCCGGCGGGTTGTAGATTTTTTAGGCAAGCATTTAAGTTATAACCTGAAGCCATTAGGAGGTTGGAATCCTGCCCCGACAGTACTCAAAAGAGGAACCGGTTCCTGTTCTGAATATTCCTATTCAATGATTGCTCTCTGCCGGGCTTTGGGTGTACCCATCAGATACGTAGGGGCGGTCAGCCGCCGCGGTGATGATGCCAGTGTCGATAGTGTCTTTCACCGCTGGACAGAAGTTTACCTGCCCCCATATGGCTGGATTCCCTTTGATGCTAACAAGGCTGATACTGACCTGCCCGGGCACAAAGTCCTGGGTATAGGCAATGTGGCTGCCCGCTATATTATAACTACCGAAAATGGCGGCGGTGATAAGTATCTCTGGTTTGGCTATAACTATAATTATAAATGGACATCTGAAGGAAAATGCCGCATTTATGAAGAAAGCTACGGCCTCTGGTCTCCCTGGGGAGAAAAGAAATATCATAAACCCTGGGAATAGTGAAGAGTAAGGTGTAGGGAGTGAGGTGTAAGAGGCTAAAAGTTGAAGGTTTAAGGTTGAAAGCCAAAGTGGGGAAAGATGAGCATGGAATCTATCTTTTGCTTTTTGCTGTGCCCTTTTTATGGATACGTTTTAGACTTTTTAATTTATGCTTATATCTAAGGTGATTTCTGTCCAGATAAGGGCCATTACTTGTTTTTAACTTTAAACTTTTAACCTTAAACTCCTCACTGCTTACTATTTACACTTCCCCTTCGGGGAAAGCGGCCGTAGAAAAAATCATCTAACCGGACAGCTAATGATTGGGCTAGGGCTGATTGCTCTGTCATTTTTCGAATAAAATTATGAAAAAGATTAAAAGGTTTACTGTATGGACAGACATAAATGCACATTGCACAATCTGTTCCAGCTTTGCGCCAGAAACGATAACATTCCTCCCGCTTTAAAACCCATTTTAAAACGCCATTCTCTTCGGTTTTTTCTCCTTTTGGAATTGCCTGGGCTGGGCAGTTGCGGGCACACTTCTTACATTTCTGGCAGAATTCCTGGATGCCCCAGGCTCTTGGTTTATCCGGAATCAAAGGCAGATCGGTGGTAACCAAACCCAGTCTGGCCCGCGGTCCATATTTATGGGTAATAATTATTCCCAACCTGCCCAGCTCACCTAAGCCCGCTTCCCAGGCTAAGGGAGCCAACATAGCCTGATAATTGCTGCCAGCAATGTGGGCTCGGGCTGGAAATCCCAGACAGCGAATGAAATCAGCCAGGATAATTGAAATTCGAGCCGCCTCTACATATTTCTTGGCTGTTTCCACAATTACAGGGGCCTGAGGAGCATATTTAACCATGGCCATATCCATCTCCAAGGCAAAAACTATGGCATACTTATGGTCAAGTTTAATTTCCTGGCCGTAAGGTTCAGGACCGCGGCCGACATGAGAATAGACATAGGCCTGCTTAAGCTGACAGATGCCACAGACATCAGAACCCAGGTATTTAACGATGTTCTTTATTTTTCGAGTATTCTCAGCCGCAGAAAGAGAAAAATTTTGATTGTTTTTTTGGCCGTCAACCTCAGCTAGTTGAGCTTCTAGAAAATTAAACTCAGCCTCAGCCAGCCAAAAATACCAGGGATTTTTCTTTATATGAGGATAAGTCAGAATATCTGGCAGCTTTCTAAGGTCGTCATCTATTTTCTTGTATTCTGGCCGGAGGCGGTAGTAGCTGTTAAAAATTTCTGTTCCTGGTTCATAGTCAAAACGAGCAAAAATAATATCCCTTTCATCAATTTTAGCCTGAGGACCAATGATTTCAACTGATGGTTTATTTAGGGAAGGCCAGAAGAGGAGGATGAGAAATATTGAAAAAAGAATAAAAAAACCACCAAAAAGCCAGTTCCTAAGAGGAGCTGCAATTGATAACAAAATTAAATCAATAATAACCAATAAAGCGAAAATCAGGCTGCTTCTAAGGCAAGCCTTTTTTTCTTTTTCGACCAGACTATAAATGGCGAAAACAAGAAAAAAAAGGATTAAAGACCCAATAGAAATTTCACCCAGCAGCAACCATAAATTCATGGACTAAAATTAATAAACTGTTTCCGCCTTGTCAACTAATCATTTATCTCTATATCCCAGCAGACGGGGTCAGACCTTCATAAGTTTCATAAATTATGCTTCTCTATTGAT
>CAZEQD010000058.1:0-12622 GCA_964514305.1 uncultured Eubacteriales bacterium | reverse complement strand
AGGAGATATATCAATAGAGAAGCATAATTTATGAAACTTATGAAGGTCTGACCCCAACGTACAAATTGACTTTAAATGAAGCTTGGAGATATCATAGTCTAAAAATTAAGAAAGAGAAAAAATGGATGTAAAAAAATTATTTGTTTTTCTTGTTGTTTTGGCATCAGGAAAAACCAGCTTTTCCGGCAGTGGGTTTAAGACTTAAAAAAGTTGACGGTTTGAATAATATAATTATCGAAGACCAACCTATTAGTGGAGTGGCTAAAGAGGCTGATTTTAAAAAAGGAGACATCATTCTCTCTGTTAACGGCCAGGCTTTTTCTGATATAAATGATTTGCGAATTTATTTAGCCCAATTTAAGTGGGGAGATGAAGTCAAGTTTCGTCTCTTACGAAACGGTCAGGAAAAAGAAGTTGTTTTAAAATTTTAAGTGGAAGAGAATCCCCCTTTTGCTTTTGTAAAAGGAGGGAGAGAAGAATAAAATGAATGATAATTAACCATTGGGTTTAATTAATGAAATTTAGGAGGAATCAAAAATGTTTGCTCAAAAAAACAAAAAATTTATCTTCCTCAGTTGCCTTATTACTTTTTGTCTCTTTATAAGCCTAAGGGCAGAGAATGTAAAAACGCCGGCCGAAAAAGCAAGCTTCTTGAGCTACAGTCAAAATACGGAAATTGCCAGGTTCTTGAGCCAGCTTGATTTTTTATCTAATGAATTGAAAATAAAAATAATAGGACAAACTAAAGAGAGTAGAAACTACAGTCCTAAGGATCTTTTTCTTTGTATTATTACTGAAGAAGGAATAGATAATCCCAGTCTCCTTAATAGAGATAAACCAACTTTACTCATTATTGCTTCTCAACATGGAAACGAACAATCAGCTAAGGAAGCCTCCCTTCAACTTATCAGAGATTTGGCTTTTGGAAAGCTTAAACCTCTGCTCAAGAAAATTAACTTTCTTATCATTCCTCAAGCCAATCCTTATGGAAATTGGTTTAATCAGCGTCGTAATGAACAGGATTTGGATTTAAACCGTGACCATGTCAAATTGGAGTCGCCTGAGGTAAAAGCCATCCATCATGTTTTTAGAGCCTGGATGCCCGAGGCAACCATTGATGTCCATGAGAAAGGAGATGATTACTATAGAGTCTCCATAGGCTGTGTGTCCAATATTAATATAAATTCTAAACTTCAGGAATTTTCCAGAAAGAAAATTTTGGCTGAAGTCGAGCATAACCTGAAGAGAAAAAGGATTGCCTTTCATGAATATCTTGTAACTCAGCCTATGGGCATTGATTCCTCAGCCGGAGTCAGATATAGCTCCCAAGAGTTGGCTGAAAGACAGACGATGAAACGTTACAGCACAACTGATCTTAATGATGGCCGCAACAGCTTGGGTATCTATCAAACCTTATCTTTTATTCAAGAGGGAGCTTCCCGCCATGACCTTAAAACTTTAAAAGAAAGAACTCATTGGCAGTATTATGGCCTCAAGTTTTTTGCCGAGTCTCTTGCTAACCACGGACAAGAAGTAAAATCTTTGGTAAGGAGCCTCCGCCAGCAACTTCTTGAGCGTGCCAAAACCTATGATGGTAATGATATAGTCCATTTGAGAATGAAATATGCCCGAGATGTAAAACAGCCAACCCTCATTATTAAAAAATTTGAAAAGAGTCAAGCACCTATTAGAGGTGTGCTTAAAGTCGATAAGAAAGCCGGTGATTTGCTTACAGCCACTGATATTGCCCCTTATCCTTATCCTTCATCTTATAATGTAGTTGAGGAAGTAGTTAAAAACTGGTTTCCAAATGTTGAGCCAATTTTGTCTGTAAGCCGTCCCCTTGGTTATATTATTCCGGCCCAGTATCAAGAGGTCATAGCCACCATGCTTGACCATGGTCTAAAGGTAGACATGATTACTACAGATAAAATCCTTGAACTAGAGGCCTATACTGTGACAGACATTGTTCCGGCTGAATACGATTATCTTCCTCCCCAAAAAATCGAGGTTAAAAGCAATAAGCTAAAGACTGTGGTCAAGAAAGGAGATTATTTTATTTCTTGTGCTCAAGACGGGGCTAACTTAATTCCCTGCTTGCTTGAGCCCCAGTCTCAATATGGTTTTATCCGTTACTGGAAATTTAAATTAGTCCCCCAAAAGGGTGATATATTTCCTTTTTATAGATTGGTGAAAGAGCAGAAGCTGGGGCTTGTTCCTTTCAAATCCTGGCGGTAATTTTTGAAGAATTTATTTGCTTTCAGTAAGCTCCAGATAAATAATTTCCACCAGGCTCAACCAGGGCCGGCCTCCAGGCCGAGCCGGTCGGTCTTCAACCTTAAAAATTTTCTTAATTTCAGGTAATGTCTTTCCTTCTTCAATCAAAGCTTTTATTTTAGTTTGCTTTTCTTGAAGTGAAGCTATCACCCCTTCTACATCCTGGCGGCTGGCTATATCACCGTGGCCATGGACAAAGGTATCAGCATCAAGCTTTAGAATTTCTTTTAAGGTTTTTACCAGGCCGAATGAGTTTCCATTTTTATGGCGGTGGATTAAAGGCTCTCGATTAAGGAAAATGAGGTCGCCCAGAAAAGCCACTTTTTCTGCAGGGAAAAAGATAACTATATCTCCATCAGTATGGGCAGGGTAAAAATAGAGTAATTCAATTAATTCTTGGCCTAAATGAAGCTTTAATTTTTTGGAAAAAGTAATGCGGGGTAAATATAGTCTTTGCTCGGCTTCTTTAAAAGCTTGTTCCATGTCTCGCCGGGTATTAAAATGAGAAATTATATTTATGTCTTGAGGAAATCCAATCAGACCATTGACATGATCTCCATCACTATGAGTAAGGACAACATATTTAATGGGCTTAGGAGTTAATTTTTTGATTTCAGCTATCATCTCCTGAGCTGATTTTTTATCCATTTTGGCTTCTATGAGTAAAACTTCTTTTTCCCCAATGAAAAAGCCTGCATTAGCACCGCGGCCACCAATTACCTCATAGATATTTCCTTTGACGGGGATTACTTTAATTGGAGCTGGTTCCTCTTGAGCTGATAAAAGTCCTCCTCCAAAAAATGCCATGATAAAGAAAACTGCCGTGAGTTTAAACGTTTTTTTCATCAAAACCTCCCGATAAAAAATAAATTTAATCTTACAACATATCAAGTATATCCAATATTTCGCTTAGAATCTTAAAGCACATTTCAATTTTCTACCATAGAGAAAATTAAAGGCAATCTTGGCCATGAAAATCAGTGACAACGGTTGGCTGTGGACTTCAATTTTCCCTTCTTTTACAGCCTTAATTATGCTAGCCATATCTTTATTATCAGCTTCGACTAGAGAATATGTCTTACCTAACTGGCTTAAAAAATGGCAGTCTGAGGAACCGACCAGAGGCATTTTTGCTTGATGTGCTAACAGAATTGCTTTTTTATTGTAGTTAATTAAGTGATTGTAGAAATGAGAAAACTCTACTCCGTCAAAGAAGGGAAGATAGTCGAAAAGAGCTGAGTTTAGTGAGTGTGAACCAGGAAAGAAAGGGTGGGGAGCAATGATCAAAGAAGAAGGACTTTTTATTTCTCTAAGATATTCCAGTGATTTGTCAGAAGGAGCCTTTTTAAAGCCAGGGTTGATAATCAGGACATGTTTATTTGAGAAGTTGGCCTCTATCCCGGGGATAAGAATTAGTCCATGGCGGTAAGCATACTCAGCTAAATCTTGATTATAGGTAACGATTTCGTGATTAGTAATGGCCAGAGCCTCGAATCCTAACTCTTGAGCTTTATCGATTAACTGGAAGGCATTATAATTAATTTTTTCGTAGGGATCCTCAGCAGTATGAATATGGAAATCTACTTTAAGTTTAGCTGACATTATAGAAATGTTTCCTTCTGCTTCCCATTTTATTTATAAATTAGGCTCATGGCAATAATGGATCCATGTGATGAAAAAACAAGCTGGAATTAACTGGATGGGTGGCACGGCATGTCTCCGCCCGCAGCGGAAGGGGTTCCCCACGGGGGGATGGGTGAAGTGAGGACGGAGATTTGCCGTGACAGGACACATTTGTTAGTTCATACCCTTCAATTTGCGAACAAAGAATACTCATTATTGTCATGAGCCGTAAATTAAAAATAACTTTTATCCTTTAACTCAACGCCTCTTTTACTTTCTCTCCGATTTCAGCCGGGCTCTCAGCTACTAAGACTCCTGCTTTTTTTAGAGCTTCCATTTTTTCCTTGGCTGTTCCTTTGCCTCCAGCAATTATTGCTCCTGCATGACCCATCCTTCTCCCCGGAGGAGCAGTTTGGCCAGCTATAAAGCTAACCACGGGTTTAGGGAACTCTCTTTTTATATACTCTGCTGCTTCTTCTTCGGCTGTACCGCCGATTTCTCCGATAAGAATAACAGCTTCAGTCTCATTATCATCTTTAAAGAGCTGAAGAAGATCTCTAAATTTGAGGCCGACGATGGGGTCGCCGCCGATGCCTACAGCAGTCGATTGGCCGTACCCCCACTTGCTCACTTGGTCAACAGCTTCATAGGTCAGAGTCCCTGAACGAGAGATAATTCCGACTGACCCAGGAGTATGGATATGTCCAGGCATAATGCCAATTTTACATTTCCCAGGGGAAATTATACCAGGAGTATTAGGTCCAATAAGAGAACAGTTTTTATCCTTTAGGAACTGTTTGACTTTGATCATGTCGAAAGTAGGAATCCCTTCGGTAATGCAGACGACCACCTCCAGGCCAGCATCGGCCGCTTCCATAATAGCGTCAGCTGCAAAAAAAGCAGGGACAAAAATGACCGAAGCATTAGCTTCCTCTTTTTCTACTGCTTCAGCTACAGAGTTAAAGACAGGTACTCCAAGATGAACTTGACCTCCTTTGCCAGGAGTAACACCGGCCACTATTTTGGTTCCATATTCCTGCATTTTTTGGCTGTGGAAAGTACCTTCGCTGCCTGTTATCCCTTGAACAACTACTCTTGTTTGCTCATCGATTAAGATACTCATTTTCAACTCCTTTCTGATGATTGAGCCAGGGGAACTACTTTCTCTGCTGCTTCTTTCATACTGGAAGCAGGGTAAAAAGCCAGACCGGAATCAGCTAGAATCTTTTTGCCTAAATCAACATTAGTTCCTTCCAGTCTGACTACCATAGGAACTTTAAGTCCAACTTCATTGGCAGCTTTAACAATGCCGTTGGCCACCATATCGCAGCGGACAATTCCTCCAAAGATATTGATTAAAGCAGCCTTAACCTCCTTGTCAGAAACAAGGATTTTAAAGGCATTCTTAACGGCTTCTTCAGAAACACCACCACCCACATCAAGGAAATTAGCCGGCATTCCTCCCGAATACATGATGATATCCATAGTGGCCATAGCTAAGCCTGCTCCATTGACCATACAGCCGACATTTCCATCCAGTTTAATGTAGTTTAAGCTGTACTTAGAGGCCTCGACTTCTAACGGATCTTCTTCATTTAAGTCTCTCATCTCTTTTATCTCAGGATGGCGAGCTAAAGCATTGTCGTCGAAGTTCATCTTAGCATCAAGAGCTAAAACATCGCCTTCTTTAGTAATAAGAAGAGGATTTATTTCGGCTAAAGAAGCATCTGTGGCTTCAAAAGCCCTGTACAAACTGGATATAAACTTGATTGCTTGTTTTAAGGTCTGTCCTTCGAGGCCTAACTTAAAAGCTAATTTTCTGGCCTGGAAAGTTAAGAAACCCGTGGCTGGATTGACATATTCTTTGAATATTAGTTCTGGAGTTTCAGCCGCAACCTTTTCTATTTCTACTCCTCCTTCAGGTGATGCCATGACCACTGGAGCTTCCTTGGCTCTGTCAATGACAATGCCTACATAAAGTTCCCTGGCGATTTGCAGGGCTTCCTCGACCAAAACCATTCTAACCAGTTTCCCCTCTGGCCCGGTTTGATGAGTAACCAGAGTCATACCTATCATTTCTCTAGCAATTTGGGCTGCTTCCTGAGGATTGTTAGCCAGTTTAATACCGCCGCCTTTGCCTCTGCCCCCGGCATGGACCTGGGCTTTGAGGACAACCTTAGGTCCAACTCGCTCAGCAATTTGGCGGGCATTGTCCGCAGTATCAGCTACCTCTCCCTTAGGAATACGAACCCCATATTGATTGAGAATTTGCTTGGCTTGAAACTCATGAATTTTCATTGTTTTTCTTCCTTATCTTTTTTAAATATTTTAAATTTCTTAAGATAGTAAAAAGCACTTTTCTTAGGCAACTTCAGAAGAAAAGGGGAATTTAAAGTTTAACCAGCTTTTCTGTATTCCTTTTTTCCTTCTTGATAAAGATCTCCTCCATACATGTCATTGATGACAATGCAGGGAAAATCTTTAACTTTTATTTTCCGGATAGCTTCAGGACCCAGTTCTGGATAAGCCACAATTTCAGCTGCTTCAATACTTTTGGAGATTAGAGCTCCAGCTCCACCTACAGCCGCCATATAAACTGCTTTGTATTTTTTCAGGGATTCCTTAACCTCTTCACTTCTTGAACCTTTGCCTATTGTTCCTTTTAACCCAAGAGCATGGAGGGTGGGGGCATAAGAATCCATGCGGTAGCTGGTAGTTGGACCGGCTGAGCCAATAGCTTTGCCTGGTCGAGCAGGAGTGGGGCCAACATAATAGATGAATTGTCCTTTGATATTTATTGGCAGTTCTTTTCCTTGTTCGATCAATTCTATCAGTTTTTTATGGGCTGAGTCTCTACCTGTATAGAGGTAACCACTGAGGTAAACTCTATCTCCTGCCCGCAGTTTGGCTATTTCCTCATCTGAAACCGGCGTTTTTATTCTGTGTTCAGCCATTTTCTTAGAATTTTAGGGTGTTAACAACATTGCGCACCGCAGCCTCTGATTTCTTGATAGCTTCTTTTTCTTCTTCTGTAAGGTCTAATTCAATTATTTCTTCAACCCCATTAGCTCCTAATTTGATGGGAACCCCAAAGAAAAGGTCATTAATGCCATATTCTCCTTCAAGATAGGCTGAACAGGGAAGGATCTTTTTTTTATCTTTGATGATAGATTCTACCATTTCAGTAATAGAAAGAGCGGGGGCATAATAGGCGCTGCCAGTTTTGAGGTAAGAGACAATTTCACCGCCAGCATTTCTGGTTCGAGCAATGATTGCTTCAATTCTATCCTGAGGTAAGAAGTGGCTTAAAGGAATTCCCGAGACGGTAGTATAGCGGGCAAAAGGAACCATTGTATCGCCGTGGCCGCCTACAACCAGAGCTTGAATGCTGTCAACCGAGACATTAAGTTCCATGGCAATAAAAGCTCGGAAGCGAGTTGTGTCTAAGATGCCGGCCATTCCAACGACTCTATTTTTAGGAAAGCCGCTGACTTTAAAAGCTGTATAAACCATGGCATCAAGAGGGTTGGAGACAACAAGCAGGATTCCCTGAGGGGAATATTTAGCTACTTGCTCTGTTACAGATTTGACGATGTCAAAGTTAGTTCCTACCAGTTCATCCCGGCTCATGCCTGGCTTTCTGGGAACTCCAGCAGTAATGACCACAACGTCAGAATTGGCCGTATCAGCATAAGAATTAGTTCCTGTAATTCTGGAGTCGTATTTACCCACTGGTCCGCCTTCCAGCATATCCAGTCCTTTGCCGATGGGCATGTCTTCGATTATGTCCAGGAGGACAACATCGCCTAATTCTTTTTCTGCGATTTTGAAAGCAGTGACTTCACCGACATGTCCTGCACCAATGACACTTATCTTTTTTCTCATATTTTAATACCTCCTAATTATATTGATGATTATTAGAAAAATAATCAATCTTATTCTCAGTAAAACCCGAATGCCCAGTCTTTGATCATTGTTGCTGGCTGTAGTCCTGCCACCTTTGCTTCAAATTGGGATCTTTTAAAGTTTCCATCAGGTAATCGGCATATTCTGCTCCGGTAGCGCCGTTAGCTCTTCCAGTAATAACCAATTTTTTTTCATACTGGCCGCAAATATCAAGAGCCATTTCTAAGTTTTTAGCTTTATCTGCATAGCCTATGTGATTGATGAGCATAGCGGCTGCTCGTATCATACTGCAAGGATCTGCGTACTTTGCCCGCCCCTCTCTTACCATTCTCGGGGCAGATCCGTGAATAGCTTCGAACATGGCATAACGCTTGCCGATATTAGCGCTGCCAGCTGTTCCTACTCCTCCTTGAAATTCGGCCGCTTCGTCAGTCAGAATGTCTCCATAGAGATTGGGTAAAACCATGACTTTGAATTGAGTTCTTCGCTTGGGGTCGACTAGTTTGGCCGTCATGATGTCAATGTACCAGTCATCACACTCAATTTCTGGATATTCTTTAGCAATTTTATAGCCAATATCCAGAAATTTTCCATCTGAAATTTTGACCACGTTGGCCTTAGTCACAATAGTTACTTTGTTGATATTATTTTTTCGGGCATATTCAAAAGCTAAGCGGATGATTCTTTCTGCTCCCTGGGTAGTAATGACTTTAAAATCAACGGCCAAATCGGGGGTTACATGGATGCCTTTGCTGCCCATTATATAAGCACCTTCAGTGTTTTCCCTAAAAAACATCCAGTCTATTCCCTGTTGGGGGACCTTTACTGGCCGGACATTGGCAAAAAGATCTAGATAACGGCGCATAGCCACATTAGCACTTTCAATGTTAGGCCAGGGATCACCTCTTCTAGGAGTAGTCGTCGGTCCTTTAAGGATGACATGACATTTTTTGATTTCTTCTAAGACATCATCAGGAATGGCTTTATTATGTTTAGCCCTATTTTCTATAGTCAGTCCTTCAATATTTCGAATTTCAATTTTTCCATTTTCCAGCGCTCCTGCTAAGACAAATTCAACCACCCTGCGGGCCTCTTTGGCTATGTAAGGACCGATGCCATCACCACCGATAACGCCTATAATAATAGGCTTAAGCTTAGTGTAATCAATCCAATCTGCTTCTTTTTTTAAATCTTCTACTCTTTTTAGCTGTTCTTCAAGAATCTTAGCGAAATGCCCTTTAGCTTTTTCGATAGCGGTATAATCCATATTGAGACTCCTTAAAAATTGTGAAATAAAAGATAATAAATCAGAAAGAATATTATAATTTTTTGCGATGAAAATCAACTTATCATTTTTATAAACAGCGGATTTTTTTAAAATTCTTATTACTAGCAAAAGGCAAATTTGAAATATTTTTGACAAATACCATAAAACATTTTATACACTATAAATTGATCTTATTGTATTAGGGAGAAATGGAATGTTAGAATCATACTTTAAAGACGAAAAAGAAAGAAAAGAAAAGGGTATTCCACCTCTACCCCTTACACCGGCCCAAACCGAAGAGGTCTGCAGTTTATTGGAGAATCCGCCTCAGGGAAAAGAAGACCTTCTTGTCAATCTTTTGAAAAATAGAATATCTCCAGGTGTGGATCCGGCTGCTAAAGTAAAAGCTGACTGGTTAGTCATGTTGGCCAAAGGCAAAGTATCTTCGCCTCTTATCTCTAAAGGAGAAGCAGTCTTTATTTTAGGAACAATGCTGGGTGGCTACAATGTCAAGCCTTTACTTGAATTTCTAGAAGATGAGGAATTAGCTCCAACCGCGGCTGAGGCTTTGAAAGGGATAACCCTTGTTTATGATGCTTTTGAGGAAGTAGTGGAGCTAGCCAAGAAAAATCAATATGCTCAACAGGTGCTTACTTCCTGGGCCCAAGGAGAGTGGTTTCTGGGCAAACCAGCCTTTCCCCAGAAGTTCGTCTTAAAAGTTTTCAAAGTTGAAGGGGAAGTAAATACAGATGATTTATCCCCGGCTAAGCATGCTTGGAGCCGGCCAGATATCCCTCTTCATGCTCTTTCCATGGGAGAAACCAGATTTCCAGGAGGAATTGAAACTATCAGCCAATTCCGTCAGGAGGGATATAAAGTGGCATTTGTAGCTGATGTGGTCGGAACAGGTTCTTCGCGGAAGTCTGCCTGTAATTCTTTAATGTGGCATATCGGCCAGGACATTCCCTATGTGCCCAATAAACGCAGAGGAGGCATTGTTCTGGGAGGTCTGATTGCTCCAATTTTTTTCAATACGGTTGAAGATTCAGGTGGATTACCTCTAATGTGTGATGTCACCTGGATGAAAACAGGGGAAGTGATTGTTATAAATACCCAGTCTCAAACGATTACCAATGAAGCTGGAAAAGAAATGACAGCTTTTAATTTTCAACCTCCTTCTCTCCGAGATGAGTACAGGGCAGGCGGTCGCCTTAATTTGATTATCGGACGCTCCTTGACGGCCAAGGCTCGTCAAGTCTTGGGTCTTAAAGAAGCAGATTTTTTTACCAAAGTAAAATGGCCAGTTCCTAAAAAAAATCAAGGTTATTCTTTGGCTCAAAAAATTGTGGGCAAGGCTTGTGGCCTGCCAGGAGTATTGCCAGGTACTTCTTGTGAACCAAAAATGACTACTGTCGGCTCCCAGGATACAACTGGACCGATGACGGCCGATGAATTAAAAGAGTTAGCCTGCTTGAAGTTTCAGACAGAGCTTTTTATGCAGTCTTTTTGTCATACAGCCGCCTATCCCAAATTGCCTGATGTCAAAATGCATAAATCTTTGGCTGAATTTGTTGTTGAAAGAAAAGGAGTAACCTTGAGACCAGGTGATGGCATAATTCACTCTTGGTTGAATCGGTTTTTAATCCCCGATACTTTAGGAACAGCAGGAGATTCTCATACCAGGTTTCCAATCGGACTCAGCTTTCCTGCCGGCTCAGGCTTGGTGGCTTTTGCTGGGGCTTTAGGTTTTATGCCTTTAAGTATGCCAGAATCTGTTCTGGTCAAATTTAAGGGAAAACTAAAGCTAGGACTAACTCTAAGAGATGTGGTAAATTCCATTCCTTATTTTGCTATCCAAAAAGGGTTGCTAACTGTGGCTAAACAGGATAAAAAGAATGTTTTTAATGGGCGGATCATTGAGATGGAGGGATTACCTCATTTGACTGTGGAACAGGCTTTTGAGCTCACAAATGCTACGGCTGAACGTTCAGCCGCTGCTGGAACAGTAGCTCTTAGCCAAGAGAGTGTAGTTAGCTATATTAAGAGCAACATTGCTCTTATGAAAGCTATGATTAAAGAGGAATATCAGGATGCAGAGAGCCTTTCTCGAAGGATAGAAGCCTGTCAACAATGGCTGAAAAATCCTTTGCTTCTTCAACGGGATGAAAACGCAGAGTTTGCAGCCGTCTTGGAAATAGATTTAAGCCAGATAGAAGAGCCAATTGTAGCCTGTCCTAATGATCCTGATGATGTAAAGCTTCTTTCTGAAGTGAGTGGGGATAAGATTGATGAAATATTTATCGGTTCTTGTATGACCAATATTGGTCATTTCCGAGCCGTGGCCAAAATCCTTGAAGGTGAAAGTTACCTTAAAACCCGTATCTGGCTAACGCCACCGACAAAGATGGATAGAGCTCAACTTCTTCGGGAAGGATATTATTCTATCTATGCCAGCGTTGGTGCCCGTACCGAAATTCCAGGATGTTCTCTTTGTATGGGCAATCAAGCTCGAGTTAGACCAGAAGCAACCATCATTTCCACTTCTACCCGTAATTTTGATAATCGTATGGGCGATAGGGCTCAAGTTTATCTTGGTTCGGCTGAATTAGCAGCGGTAGCAGCCGTCTTAGGACGCCTTCCTTCGCCACGAGAGTATTTTTCTATTTATAAGCAGAAAATTAAACCTTATGAGGCTGATATCTACCGCTATCTCCAGTTTGACCAGATGGAAGATTTAAAGCTTGATTACTAAGGCATAACCCAGTATATTTCTTCCTTTAAAATTTAAACTATGGTTCATCGCATTAATGAATACCTGAAGTCCGGAAATGGAGGAAAGAGGGTCAATCCGATGTCCTTGCGAGCGAAGCGAAGCAATCTCAACTATAAGTATTTTAACCATTAATGGCAGGAGAAAATGAATGAGATGGCCACGTCGCTTCGCTCCTCGCCATGACATGTAGGAATTGGCCATGGAATTTTAGGTATCTATTAATGCGATGAACAAAATTTTATTATAGGAAGCATTTCCAAATTCTTAGTAGTTAACAATGAGTGAAGTTATCTTTAAAAGCAGCGATTTCCTTCCATCTGAAGCCCATAATCAATCTCCTGCTTGCTTAACTCTTTTAATTTTGTTAATTTGATAATAAATAGATAGTTAAGGAGGCAATAATGGAGGAAGAAATTGGCAGAATTACTCATTATTTTTCCAAAATAAATGTAGGTGTTTTAGAACTTTCCAAGGGTAAACTTCAGGTTGGTGATACAATTCATATTAAGGGTCATACTACGGATTTCTATCAGAAGGTTGATTCCATGCAGGTTGAACATCAGCCTGTAGATACAGCTAAACCTGGAGAGCCGGTAGGACTTGAAGTCGAAAACCCGGTTAGAGAAAATGATTTAGTTTTTAAAGTAACTGAAGAGTAATTAATACCTAACCTATTTTTATGCCAAAAAAATTTATAATTTGGAGAAAAAATGGATGGCCATAAAGAAGATAGCCCTGATAATTTAAAAAGCTATTATGAAAAATGGAAAAAGGGA
>CAZEQD010000057.1:0-12796 GCA_964514305.1 uncultured Eubacteriales bacterium | reverse complement strand
GGAATCCAGATAATGGGCAATTTATTTCAAGAATCAAATTTATTTAAACTTGCTTTTTTGATAGAAAAAAAAGTAAAATTTAAGCAGAAAGACTAGAATGAAATAAAATTTAGAAAAGAGGGAGGAAGAATGAAGAAAAAAATATTTTTAACCTTGGGAATTTTACTTCTTGGTTTTATCTTGCAGACGTGCTCTCAAAAACCAGAGCAGAATCTTTTAAAAAGATATTTTCATGCTCTCGCTCTAAAGGATTTAACTACTTTAGCCACTATGGCTTTAGAACCGGTGGAATTGAGTGCCGAAAACTGGCAGATTATTAATATCTCCGAAGAGAAAATAGAACCAGCTAGCTTGCCTGATTTGAACAAGAAAGAATTAGAATTGAAAAAGAAAGTTGAAGACTCCGTGGGCATTACTTTGGATGCCAGAGACGAATTAGACAACGCTAAGTTTGAATTGGAAAATGCCAGAACCAGGGCAGCCAAGCGAGCAGCTCAAAAGAAAGTTGATGAATTTCAGGCTAAGTATGATGAGATATATAACAACCATAAGCAGCTTCAAAAAGAGTACAATGAAGCCAAAGCGGCTGCAGCTAGAGAAGAAGATATCACTCTTTTTTCCCTAGGCGCAGGAGAACTACCCAATGTCAGAGATTTTAAAGGTAATGTTCATTCCAAGCAAGTGGATGTGGCCATTGTAGAGCCTTCTGGCGCCAAGAAAAATTTTAGGTTTTATTTAAGAAAGTATGACCTTCAGGATGAAGCTGCTGATCTCCACCGCCGCGGCCGCTGGATTATTGTCAAAATAGAATCTATAAGTTGATATTGACTTTTTTGTTATTTTATTTATAAATAATCATTCATTTCCATTGGGCCGTTAGCTCAGAGGGAGAGCACCGGCCTTTTAAGCCGGGTGTCGCTGGTTCGAGTCCAGCACGGCTCACCAACCTCGAGTGCCCCTGTCGTCTAGCCTGGCCTAGGACATCGCCCTTTCAAGGCGGCAACACGGGTTCAAATCCCGTCGGGGGCGCTAATCCCTTCTATTCATCTTCAATCCAATATTAATTTATATTTACATTAGTAATCCAAATTGTAGTAACTTTTTTTGGTGGGGTTAATAAAAGCTCGCAGATGTGAAAGCACGGCCTATGAAGCGGGGAAGCATCCTGGTTGATGATCATCCCCCCTCGCCAAAGACTTTCCCATCCCCACTAGGGGCTTCATATGGATGGCCATTAACAACACCTTATCTGCTTATTTTGAGATTTTTATAAATAAACGGAATACGAAACAGGAAAAATGATTTGCATCAATTAAAAATATTAGCTATTTTTTAATAGCTGGATGGATAAAAGTAATTTGGTGATGGCTCCCCTGTAGTCCTTAAAAATAATAATGAAAATTACGTAATAATTTATGTAAGTTTAATGGGAGGTGAAAATGATAAGGAAGAAATTGTGGATTTTAGTATTTTTAGGTTTAATTCTTAGCTTGTATGTCAATCTTTCAGCTTCCCCAAAAGATTTAAAAGTGTTCATTTCTGTCGACATGGAAGGGATTTGTGGTGTAATTCATTGGGAAGATGTAAGCCGTGATGGCTTGGATTACAGCTTGTTTCGAAAATTAATGACTCTGGAGACCAACGCAGCTATAGAAGGAGCTCTTGAAGCTGGAGCCTCTTATGTCCTTGTCAGGGATGGGCATGGCAGTGCCCGTAATATTTTGCCTGATCTTCTTCATCCTGTTGCTGACCTATTAAGAGATTGGTCAGGTGGGCCTCTGGATATGATGGAAGGAATTGATGAAACTTTTGATGCTGTGATTTTCATTGGCTATCATGCCCGTGCCAATACTCCTAATGCTGTTTTAGATCACACCATGACCGGTTCCATTTACAGTGTAACCTTGAATGGGAAACTTATGCCTGAGGCAGGAATAAATGCTTTTATTGCTGGTAATTTTGGAGTGCCTGTAGTTATGATTGCTGGTGATGCAGCCATTTGCCAACAGAGCCAGAAATTATTTGGTAAAGTTATAACTGTTCCTGTCAAAGAAGGAATAGGAAATGCTGCTCGAATGCTTCATCCTCAAAGAGCACGAGAATTAATTAAAAAGAAGGCTAAGGAAGCTTTGCTTAGATTGGACGAATTTAAGCCTTTTAAACTAAAACCACCTTATACTTTAGAGGTAACTTACAAAGATGAAATAAAGGCAGAAGAAATGTCCTGGTTTCCAGGTGCAAAGAGAACCGGAAATACATCAGTGGCCTTTACCAGCTCAGATTGGATGGAAATTCTTAGGTTTTTCTCTTTTGGCATAGACTAACACTTGATATGTTGAATTAGAAATTTTAGTTATAAGCCAAAATTTTTGCCTTCTAGTTTTGACTATTCTCGGATGAGGCAATCTGAATTTATGGTCAATACCCTTTTTTAATAAACAACTTCGATGGTTTTTATCTCGGATTTGCCAAAGTTTAGGGAAAAAGCTTTATTTTTGAAAGAAAGAGAATGAAGGCGATTTTCCATTAAATCAAGTTCATAAAGTGCTTTCGGTTTTTGGAAGAGCTCAATAATAGCCGTAGTCGCCTCTCCTTCGGCCTCATACAACCTGAGAACAAGGCTCTTTCTATCTTCTGCTTTTTTAATAGAAGATAAAATAATATTAGAAGGAGAGGCCTTGAAAAAAGAATAAACAGGCGAGAGACGACCAGGATGGGCGTCGAGTAAGAGAGCCATTAAAGGAACATTAAATTCATAGCCTCTTTGGACAGTATCTGCCCTTTTCCAATCACCTAGATGAGGGTAAAGAGCATATGAAAATTGGTGCTTGCCTCTGTCGGCTGTTGGATCTGGCCATCTGGGGGAGCGGAGGAGAGTTAATCTGATTACATTATCTTTAATGTCATAGCCATATTTACATCTATTAAGGAGGCTTACCCCATAGTTTTCTTCAGAAAGGTCAGCCCAGCGAATGGCTGGGACTTCAAAGCGGGCTTTTTCCCAATCAGTGTGCCGGGCAGTCGGCCTTTGGATATAAGCATAGGGAATTTCGTAAGTGGCTTTGCTATCGTAGATATTAACTGGAAAGGCAACTTTGAGCAGGACATGGTCTTCCCACCAGTCTGCTTTCATATTTATATCGATGCGGGGGATATCTTCATAAAGGATTATTTCTTGAGTAAAGAAAGAAGAAGGGAAGTCAGGGGTAGGGGCTCGTCTTGCTTTAGATAATCCCAGGAAGTCTTTCTCCACCTTTATTGAAGCCATAACGGGGCCTTTCAGGCTAATAGATATATGCCTAGCCTTATCCAGTTTCCAGCTTCGTCCAGTATAGCCTATATTCCAGGCATCCCAGCGGTCTGGAATATCTTCAAAAAGCTGAAGTTGGTTGCCACAGGCTTCGGTTGAAAGAACTTCCTTTTTGTTAATTTTATCGAAGATGCTGATGATATTACCTGTTTGAGGATGAAAGCTGACTTTAAAATAGCGGTTTTCAAGAGAAGTATTTTTAGCTTCTAAGGAACTCCCATAGCCAGGAGCTTCTCCCTTTTGTAGCTTGTAAATTTTATAACCAAGGGCCGGAACTTGATGGGCAATGAAACAGAGGTTTTTTCCGAAGTCAGTAGAAACTAATTGTGAGGGCACTTCCTTACCTCTTTCGTCCAAGACTACTATCTTTTCCTTTTCAAGGTTGGCCGGGAGCTTGATCTTGACCAACCCATCTCTCTGCCAAGAGAGGGAATTGAAGATAAAAAGAGGCCTCCCTTGAGGTCCGCTTTCTGTGTTTATTGCCTGGGTCAGGAAGGAAAGAGCTTCCTTGAAGTCCTTTTTAAGCCAGGCTTGGGCTTTGCCATAAAATTCTTTGGCATCTCTATAGACAGGAGTTATGCCTGAACCAGGCAGGATATCATGGAATTGATTCATTAGCACTTTTTCCCAGGCTTTTTTTATATCTAAAGCTGGATACTCCTTTCCCAACATATAAGCAATTGAAGCAGCTTTTTCAGTATTGGCTAAGAGGACCTCAGAGCTTCTATTCAGCTTTTTGATCTCAGCTTGGGTAGTATAAGTACCCCGGTGATACTCAAGATAAAGTTCATCATTCCAAACTGGAAGAGAATCAAGGTTTTTTTTCTTGATTTTCTTTAAAAAATTATCCACAGTGGAATGCTTTAACTTAGGGAAAATATTTTGTTGTTGATAGCTCTTGGCTCTATTTAACATTTCCCGGTTAGGACCTCCTCCATGATTTCCCAATCCATAGAGGATGAGAACTTGGTTGAGGCCTGTATTTTTCAGAAATTTTTGTAAACCGTCAACCATTCGTTGGGCATCTAGCTGGCCGGTGTAGCCGGTCGGAGGAAAATAAGTTAACAGCCTGGATCCATCCGGCCCCTGCCACCAGAATAGATAGTAAGGAAAAACATTGGTATCATTCCAGCTTAATTTTTGGCTAATAAAAGAGTTAAGGCCGCTTTTTTTAAAAAATTGAGGGATATTCCAGTTGTAGCCAAAAGAATCAGGATTCCAACCAATTTTAACCTCTACCCCAAATTTTTCTTTAAAATACCTTTTGCCATAAAGTATCTGACGAATGAAGGATTCACCATCAATTAGATTGCAATCCGGTTCTACCCACATGCCTCCCACAATTTCCCAGTGTCCTTCTTTAACCTTTTTCTTAATTCTGTTAAAAACCTGCGGATAATAGTCCTCCATCCATTTATAGGCTTGGGCTTGGCTCTGGACATAAACCATGTCCGGAAATTGTTCCATATTATCGAGAACAGCCGTGAATGTCTGTTTGACTACTTCTACGCTTTCCCGCCATCGCCACAACCAGGCTAGATCAATATGTGAATTTCCAACAAGGTAGAGGCTGTAGTTTTGAGCAAATCGAGAAATATGCTTAATATTCTTGTAAAATTTTAGAAGGGAAGCTTTTACCTTAGAAAAATCTCCCTGACGGAGAGAATCTAAATCAAAACCAAAAACAGCTTTTTTAAATGTCTCTCTTAAACTCTGGAATTCAGAAGAAGAAGAGAGGCGTTTATAATAGGGAGAAACGGGCCTTTTTGGCGGAGAAGCTTCACCCGGAAGGAAATCAAGCAATTTAGCTCCAGTTTTAAGATCGAGGAGAAAGCAGTCAAGCCATTGGTGAGCTTTTTGGGCTTTTTTTATCAGAAACTTAGCTTGTTCAAGGGTAAAGTACGCGCCGGCCTCAGCTGACTTTCTTTCTATAAGGGGTTGCCTTCCTTTGTTATCAAATCTAAAGGCTAACAGTAAGCTTCCTTCTGGTTTGGCGGCTGAGGTTAAAAGAAAATCTTTTTTTATCCTGTTTGTTTGATTTCCGAATTCAAGCTGGAAAGATTCTTTTAGTTGGCCGTTACAAAAGAATTTTCCTTCTACAATTCCCAGACCTCTAAATGTACAGGAAAGGGTAATATCACTGCCTTGAGTTTTGATGCCAGCAAAGACTGCCGGCACTTTAAATTGATGGCGCCACCAGGAAATTTTATCTGTGACCGGCTGACCAGCCCTTATTGATGGCCAATTAGAATCATCAACAGTAATTTTTTGGCCGCCGACAACCTCTCCTTTTCTGATTTTCCAGAAAGAGAAATTGTTATCAAGAAGAGTTTCTATTGCCTGTATTTTGGACGGGATTTCCTGGGGGAAAAGAAGAAATAGGTTGAGGATAAAAACACCAAGGCCAATAAACAAAATAATTTTAAAAGTTCTCATAATTATCCCCTTTAGTTTGATAATAATCTCAGGAACATTTTGAAGCAGAGAGAATATTATCAATTAACAGTCCAATCGTCAACCTCTTGGCTGAGGCAGCTTCTGTTTGACATCAAAAAAGGATATTCTTTAAAATAGAGCAGAAATTATAAAGTCCAATTTTTTAAAGAAAAAATGCCTGTTTACTTTATAGATACCTTTATTATTATTTTTTATTTAGTAGCTATTTTAGCTTTTGGCCTTTTTTTTCGAAAATACGTTTCAACCACCGAAGATTATTTCTTAGCAGGTAAAATGCTGCCTTGGTGGGTGATCAGCTTTTCTATAATTGGTACTAACATTGGAGCCTATGATTATATAGGGGCGGCTGGAGGGGCTTTTCGCTTCGGGATTGCTCAGGCTAACTACGAATGGCTGGGAGCTATCCCAGCTATGATTGTTTCAGCTTTGTTAGTGGTGCCTTATTTCTGGCGGAATGCCGTCTATACTGTGCCTGAATATTTGGGGAAAAGATACAATGAAAGCGTGAGAACCATTGAAGCCATACTCTATGGACTTTTTCTGGTAATGCTTCTGGGAATTTTTTTCTGGGCCAGTGGTCTCATGCTCCATACTTATCTTGGTTGGCCTTTAAAATTAAGCATCATTATTACAGCCGTTGTCGTCGGGCTCTATACTGTGACCGGGGGTTTAGCAGCAGTAGCCCTGACTGATGTTGTCCAGTTAGGAGTAATGTTTGTAGGCGGGATTTCGGTGGCGGTCATTGGTTTCTGGAAAGCGGGTGGAGTGGGTTCTTTTTTTAATAAACTGGCTTCTTCTCATCCCCAGCACCTTAAACTTTTTCTTCCTCTTGATAATCCTTATTACCCCTGGCTAGGGATGATTTTTGGCTTAGGGCTTGTTCTTTCTCCTGCCTGGTGGTGTGCTAACCAGTCCATAATTCAAAGGACATTAGGGGCTCGTTCTGAGTGGGATGCCAAGGCTGGTATGCTTTTTGCTGCTTTTCCCAAAACTATGATCCCGCTTTTGGTCATTCTGCCCGGATTTTTTGCTTTAGTTTTCGCCTCGCCGGCAGAAATTTCAAACCCCGATCAGGCTCTTCCCTGGGTAATAAAAAACCTGCTGCCACCGGGATTGGCTGGTCTTGTCTTTGTAGCTTTTGTAGCTGCCCTTCACTCCAGTGTTGATTCGACTTTAAATTCAGCCTCTACTTTGTGGACCAAGGATATTTATCAGCGTTATTTCCGAAAAAAAGCCTCAGACAGCCATTATCTTTTGGTCGGTCGAATCTTAACCGCTTTATTTGTTGTTTTTGGGGTCTTGTTTGCCCCTCTTACCAATAAATTTCCTGGAATATATGTGGCCATGCAGAATTTGCTTTCTTTTTTTCAGGGACCTACTCTGGCTACTCTGCTCTTGGGTATATTATGGTGGAGGTCAACGGGATGGGGTGGCCTCTTTGGCCTGACGGGAGGAGTGGCCGTGGCTGTCGTTATGTTTTTATTTAAGGTTAATTTTCTTTATGTGGCTTGGTGGTCATTTGTGGCCTCAGTGATTCTAAACTTTGTCATCAGTCTAATTACCAGCCCCGAACCGCCTGGAAAATTGAGAGGCCTTGTCTATCATTATTTAGAGAAGGATGAGGAGGCCCAAGCTATCCTCAAAGAAAGAGCCGAAGGATGAGTATTCTAGCCCGAATTCCTCTCGTTTACGCTAAATTCTTAACAGGTCTGCTTTACTTACTGCTGATAGTATGGGTTTTGACCAGGCCCAAGGGTTTTATCATGAAACAAGCCCCAAGCAGGAAGTGGTGGCGCGATTTAAGATTGTGGGCAGTGGTTCTTATAGGTTTTCAGATTTTTATCTACATTATTTTTTAATAATGAAAGGTATTTATGCTCCCTTAAAAATTGTAGGTATATTTTGGCTGGTTATGGGTCTGGTTATTCTCCTGGCGTCTATCTTTCCTCCTAATCGCATAGGGAAAATAGTCGATTTACTGGCAGGTGGCTTGCTGGTGGCTATGGGCAGTTTTTTTATCTTTCTCAACCGAAAATTTGGGCCATGAAAGTCATTTTATCCCAAATTGAGGAGAAAGTTATAAGAGCCTCATTTCAGAAATCTGTTATTAATCGCCGGAAGACCATTATTAAAATCAGAGAAAGCCATCTTCCCTGCTATCTTTTTGAGCTTAATTTTACAAGCTCCAGAAAGAATAAAACAGTTTTTGTTATTTGCGATGCTCTCAAAGGGAAAATAAGGCGACTTAACTGGCCGCAGCCTTGCCGCTTTTACCATCCGGAGATGAATAAATTTTATCTCACTGAAGCAGAGGCTCTGGCTAAAGTTCAGGATGAGCTAAAATGGTTTCCCTTTTTGCCTGGCCTACATCTGAAAAGAAAATATCGGTTGGCAAAGACAGTCTTTTTGGGACAAGTTGGTTATCCCTTTTGGCTAGTTTATTTTAAAAGAAGGGGAAGATATGATTTTGCAGTTTACGATGCTCTTTCAGGGAAAAAGGAGGATTTTTTTGGCAAAGATATTTTTTTAGCCTACTTTGGACTGGAGCCTTCTCCTATGGCTTGAGCTTATTTCTTTTTTTTCCACAGCCAGTAAAGATAAACGGCCGGGGCCTGATAGAGGCCTAAAATGATGGGAGAAAGGATAAGCCAGTAGATGTTGAAATCAAGAATAAAAAGGAAAATAAAGGCAGCCAGGCCAGTTAAAGAAGCCAGCAGGGAAGAAAAAAGAAGTAGAGTGGAAGCAGTCTTTTTCACTCTTCTTTTTTAACTTGGAAAGCATCTTAATTTCAAGATTTTTAAGGGAACAAAGAAAAAATAATTATTATTCGAATTTGAAATTTTTTTCTTTGAACAATTTTAAACAGGCATCGACCACAGCTGGATCATATAATTTACCTCTATGGTTAGAAATTTCTGCCAGAGCTTCACTGACGGGTTGGGCTGGCCGATAAGGGCGATGAGTGGACATAGCCTCGACCACATCAGCTACGGCTAAAATTCTGGCTTCCAGCAGAATCTCTTTTCCCTTTAAGCCCGATGGATAACCACTGCCATCCAGCCTTTCATGATGTTGAAGAATAATTTCAGCAATCGGCCAGGGAAATTTTATATTCTTCAGAATATCATAACCCACCTGAGGATGGGTTTTGATAATGCTGTACTCTACATCGGATATTGGGCCCGGTTTGCTTAATATTTCAGCCGGAACACTTATTTTGCCAATGTCATGAATAATACCAGCTAGCCTTAAGCCTTCTATTTTATCTTCAGTCAGACCCATTTCCTCGGCCAAAGCGCAAGCGAGTTTGGTTACTCTTTTTTGATGGCCAGCCGTATAAGGATCTCTAGTTTCGATGGTAAAAGAGATTGCCTGGACAGTCTCGACCATAGCCTCTCTCAGATTATTCCAGCTCCTTTTTAGTTCCTCTTCAGCTTTTTTACGAAGGCTAACGTCAGAAAAAGAGATGACTAAACCTGAGGAGTGGCCATGCCCATCGCTAATAGGGGCTATTCGGTAATTAATGGGAATTTTTTTCATGTTTTTGGCCACCAGAAGAACATCAATGGGAGAAAGACTTCCCTTTTCCAGAACTTCATTGGTAGCTGTTAAGGGTATATTTATTGGTTTTAAGGAGGTTTCTTTTCTTATCTGGAAAACTTCAGTTAGTTGCTTGGCCATTGCATCTTGTTGGCTCCATCCAGTTAGTTTTTCGGCCAGGGGGTTCATAAAAGTTACTGTTCCTTTTTTGTTGAGAGTAATTACTCCATTGTCAATACTTTTAAGGATGGCAGAGAGCCATCGTTCTCTTTCCTTAAGCTTGGTCTGCATTTCAAATTTATAAAGGGCAATTTCAATTGTTGTCTGAAGCTCCTTCTCGTTGAAAGGCTTGAGGATATAGCCAAAAGGCTCAGTAACTTTGGCTCGCTTTACGATATTAGCATCCGCATGAGCAGTGATATATATAATAGGAATATTAAACTTCTTATATATTTGATGGGCTGCCTCAATCCCATCTATTTTTCCTTTTAAGCGGATGTCCATCAGGACTAAATCTGGCTTTAATTTTTTTGCGGCCTTTATAGATTGGAAGCCATCAGCCAAGACATCGACTACTTTATAACCTAATCCCTGCAGCATATGTTCAATATCTCGGGCTACAATCGTTTCGTCTTCGACTAATAGAATTTTTGTAGATTTCATTTTCGAATTTTATTTCTAAACAAGAGTAAAATATTACTAGTTAATTCCCAGAGCAAACAATCCCCTCTTAGGGGGAATCAAGCGGTGAATTTCTTGGTTTCAGGGCCACCTTAAACGATGATGTTTTTACTGGAAGAAAAAAGGGGAGGATAATTATCTAAACTAGAGGTAAAAGAAAATATAAAATAATTAAACTTTAAATTATAAGCGGAGATTAGAACTTATGTAGTCTTAAAAATTATGCTATAATTAGCCGAAAATTAATTATTTTTTAGAGGTAGTTATCAATTTTAAAATATCCAGGAAAGAAGAAAAATAATGAGTAAGATGCCAAATAAAAAAATTGGCCTGATAGCTGCGATCTTGTTGGTGGTGACAGCTGCTGTTATCTGGAAAATGGTGATTCCCTTTTTAACCAAGCCTCCCCAAGTTCAAAATTTTATATTTCTTTCCATTGATGATCTTAGGGCTGACAGGCTAGGCTGCTATGGAAACCCCAGGAATGTTTCCCCTTTCCTCGATCAGCTGGCAGCCCAAGGCACTCAATTTCTAAAGGCCTTTATTGCCTGGCCTTTTACTCCCCGCTCTCATGCTTCCATGCTTACCTCATATTATCCTTCAGTCTTTGATATTCCTCTAGATCCTAGCATCCAGACAATAGCTTCTGTTTTTAGAAGCCACAAATATAAAACAGCTGCTTTTACTGGGGATGGTTGGATGTCAGCTAGTTATGGAGTGTTGACTGGTTTTCAAGAATATGATGATAACGTTCGAGGAGTCCAAGAGTTAAGGAAAAAGGTCAAAACATGGCTGAGAAAAAATCAAAATGATAGATTTTTTCTCTTTCTTCATACTTACTGCGTTCATCGTCCCTTTGTGGCTCCCCCTCACCAGCTTAAAAAATTTGCTGACCCTAATTACTCCGGCCCTATTAAAAACACCTCTAAAAGTACATCTGCTTTCATAAAAGCAGCTAATGCTGGTAAAATTTCAGTTTCAGAAGCTGATATCCAAAGGCTATTGGATATTTATGATAGTCAGATTATTGTGGCTGATAAATTTGTTTATTCTATTGTTGAAACTTTAAAAATGCTTAATTTAGAGAATGAAACAATGTTGATAATTACCTCTGACCATGGAGAGCAGTTTTATGAATATAAACATTTCGGCCATGTCTCCAAGTTCAATCCTTTTGCTGACATATCGACCAGAGTTCCTTCTAATAATTTACTGCTCTCTCCTTCCCCACCGAGGCAAGGTTGACCAGTTGGTTGAAATCATTGATCTTGCCCCCACTATTTATGAAGCAGCTGGCTTTGAAAAACCAAACAATTGTCAGGGAGAAGGTCTTTATCCTCTTTTATGTGGGAAGCCCAGTTTTTTTCAAAAAAAGAAAAAAGAAGTTTACTATTGTAATTTACATTTTTTAGGGATCAGGACAGATAAATTAAAACTTATCCTAGATCTTGGCTCAGGTGAAACAAAATTATTTGACTTAGTTAAAGATCCATCTGAGAAAGATAACCTTATCCAAGAGTATTCGACTGAAGTTGTAAAATCATTGATAGATAAAGTTAGAAGCTTTCAGGAAGAAACTGAAAAATTAAGAAGGAAGTTGAATATATCACAGGTGAAACTCCTTGAAGGAATACCTACTCACCAGCTTGCATTTGATGATTATACTCTTTTGCTGGCTTCTTTTAGTCAAGATGACTTTTATTATAAAAAAAGAGGTTCTGTTAAAAAGGCTAAACTTGAAGCGCCGGAACTCCAGTTGGTGGAGGGCAAATATGGCCAGGGATTGCTTCTTAAAGCTGATAAAAAAATTAGCTTTCCCTTAAAAACACCTCTCTTGGATCAGGCCGGCTCTCTTGAACTCTGGTTGAAATTAAACAAAGCCAAGTCTCAGAATCAAAGAGTTTTAAAGCTTTATTTTGAGGGGAAAGATTCATCCTTAGCTATTGAGGCTACTGCTCTTTGGAGCTGGATGGAAAATGGGGAAATAGGTATTTCTTTCAAGGTAAATAGGGTAACAGGGAGAGGGAGTGAGAATGAACTTAGTTTTGCCAAAAAAATATTATGGAATGGCTGGCATCACATTCTTCTTGCCTGGGAAGAAAATGAAGTTTTTTTAGTAATTGATGGCCATCCCTCATCCAGAAGAAAAGTTTTAGCCGGTGATCTTTTTAAGCAGGCCACAACCGATACTATCAGTATCAGTGGTCAGAACTGTGTTGTTGATGATTTAAGAATCTCTAATGCTTTACGACTTTTCCGCCCATCTGGCCATAAGAAAGTAAAAATTGGGCCAAAGGTATTAGAAAAATTGAAAGCCCTTGGTTATATAAAATGAGACATCGCTGGTGGGCGGTACTGGGTTCGAACCAGTGACCCCCGGTTTGTAAGACCGGTACTCTACCACTGAGCTAACCGCCCGGTAATTACTTTTACTAATTAAAAGCAAGATGGCCTTTTTTGTCAAGCTAACAAAGGCCCTATGACGTTTATGAGTGGTAAAAATAAAGCAAAATAATATTCCCATAAGGGGAAAACGAGTATTTCCAATCGATTTTTTGTAACCCAATCATTTTTTCGCTATTAAGCGGTTTGGCTAAAGCCTCAATTAAAGGATTATTTCAATCAATTATCCCTTATATAGAAGAAATTTCAGCTAAGTGAATTCTCGGTGGGGTCAGACCTTCATAAGTTTCATAACTTTAATTCTTACTTTAATTGTAATAACTTTTGTCCCCTACAGACCGACGAAATATATCAATAGAGAAGCATAATTTATGAAACTTATGAAGGTCTGACCCCATCTGCTGG
>CAZEQD010000056.1:0-12880 GCA_964514305.1 uncultured Eubacteriales bacterium | reverse complement strand
TAAAGGAGACTACCATCTATAATGAGCGAAGGCTCTATTGGCTTCAGCCATTTTATGGGTGTCTTCTTTCTTTTTTATGGCTCCTCCTCGATTATGAGCTGCATCCAAAACTTCCGCAGCCAACTTCTCTTCCATGCTTTTTCCGCTTCTATTTCTGGCAAATCTGATTAACCATCTCACCGCTAAAGAAGTAGAGCGATGAAGGGGAACTTCAATTGGAACCTGATACGTGGCGCCACCTACTCTTCTTGACTTGGTTTCCAACATGGGTCTTGTATTCTCCACAGCTTTCTCAAAAATCTTCAGAGGATCTTCTTTAGCCTTCTGTTTTACTCTCTCCATTGCTCCATAAATTATTTTCTCAGCCAGGCTTTTTTTTCCCTCTTTCATAACCGTATTAATAAATTTGGAAACAAGAGTACTGCTATAGAAAGGGTCTGGTTTCAACTTTCTTTTTTTTACTTTTCCTCTCCGGGGCATCACTCACTCCTTTATCCAGCCACCCGCTTTTCTTTCGGTCTTTTTGAACCGTACTTAGATCTACCTTTCATCCGCTCGGCTACTCCTTCACAATCGAGGCTACCCCGGATAACATGATAGCGAACTCCAGGCAAATCTTTGACCCGGCCGCCTCTAATAATAACTATAGAATGTTCCTGAAGGTTATGTCCTATTCCAGGAATATATCCTGTAACTTCTATATTATTGGTTAATCTTATTCTAGCCACTTTCCTCATGGCCGAATTCGGTTTTTTAGGAGTGGTTGTAAAAACGCGAGTACAGACTCCCCTTTTCTGGGGACACCTCTCCAAAGCAGGAGATTTACTTTTGTATTTTTTGCTCGATCTCCCTTTTCTAACTAACTGATTTACTGTCGGCACTAAATCCACTCCTTTACAATATTCTGGATTTCCTCATCCCGACTTAAAATCGGACCGGAATGATTGTGAGGATAATAGCAAAAAGTATTAGCTATGTCAAGGATTTTGAGGCAGTTAGACCAAATTCTAACTCTGTAGATGAAAGTCTAATTCTTTGCTCTCTTCTCCTTTTTTTTCCTTCAATTCAAGGTTACGATAATACCTGTAACCGGTTCCAGCCGGAATCAGTCTGCCCATAATTATATTTTCTTTAAGCCGTCTCAGATGGTCAACCTTGCCATAAAGACTGGCTTCAGTTAAAACTCTAGTAGTTTCTTGGAATGAAGCTGCTGAGATAAAACTATCTGTACTTAAAGCGCTCTTGGTTATTCCCAGGAGTAAAGGCCTGGCTTTAGCTGGTTTGCCACCTTTTTTTATTATCTTCTCATTCTCTTCTTGAAAGACGAATTTATCAACCTGTTCGTCGACTAAGAAGTCTGTATCTCCGACTTCTTCCACTTTAACCCAGCGCAACATTTGACGGATTATAATTTCTATATGTTTGTCGTTGATAGTAACACCCTGTAATCTGTAAACTTCTTGAATTTCCCGAAGCAGATACTCAGCCAGCTCTTTCTCACCCAAAACTTTTAGAATATCATGAGGATTAACTGAGCCATCCATCAGCGGTGTTCCTGCTTTAACTCTTTCTCCTTCACCCACACAGACATGAGCACCCTTGGGGATATAATAATCCTTTTCTCCTCCTCTTTCATTGGTTACCGTAACCTTTCTGTGGCCTCTAACTAATCCTCCAAACTTCACTACCCCATCTATTTCTGAAATTATAGCCGGAGATTTAGGTCTTCGGGCTTCAAATAATTCTTCAGCTCGGGGCAGCCCTCCAGTAATATCTTTAGTCCTAGCTACCTCTCGGGGGATCTTAGCTAATATATCTCCAGCAAAGACTTTATCTTTATCCTTAACCTCTAAATTCGCTCCAGAGGGAAGAAAGTATTTTCTAAGAGTTTTTTTGTTATTATCCTTGATAATAATCTGAGGCTGCATTTTTTCATCTTTAGGATCAATAATTACCTGGCTAATTAAGCCTGTAAACTCATCCTGGACTTCTTCCATGGTAATACCTAGAACCACATCATGAAAATGAACATAGCCGCTCTCTTCAGTCAAAATAAAAGTATTAAAAGGATCCCATTCAGCAAACTCCTCCCTGGCTTTTACTTCTTCTCCTTCCTTGACCAGGATCTTAGCTCCATACGGAACCTGATAATGCTCGATTTCCCTACCTCTATGATCGAGAATAGCAATATTAGCATTACGATTAACCACTACTAAAGTTCCTTCTTTATTGGTAACTGATTTTAAATTATTGAACTTAATAACTCCGTTGTTTTTAGCTTCCAACATGGATTTTTCAGAACCTCTCATAGCAATACCGCCAACGTGAAAAGTTCTCATGGTAAGCTGTGTTCCTGGTTCTCCAATGGATTGGGCTGCAATTACTCCTACAGCTTCTCCCAGTTCAACCAACCTTCCTGAAGCCATGTCACGTCCATAACAAAGTTGACACACCCCCCTCTTGGACTCACAGGTCAAGACTGAACGGATTTTGACTCTTTCTATACCTAATTGTAAGAATTTTTGAGCTACCTCTTCAGTGATCTCCTCATTCATATCGACAATTACTTCATTAGTATCAGGATTGACTACTCGTTCTAAAGATATACGACCAATAATTCTATCCTCAAAAGGCTCGATAAGCTCTCCATTCTCGACAATAGCTGAAACATTAATTCCTTTTAAGGTGCCACAATCATGTTCATCGACTATAACTTCCTGGCCAACATCAACTAGCTTTCGGGTTAAATAACCAGAATTAGCTGTTTTTAGGGCAGTATCAGCCAAACCCTTACGAGCACCATGGGTCGAGATAAAATATTGGAGGACGTTGAGTCCTTCTCTTAAATTGGAAATGATAGGAGTTTCAATGATCTCACCTGAAGGTTTACTCATCAACCCCCTCATTCCAGCTAGCTGACGAATTTGCTGCTTATTTCCTCTCGAACCGGAATCAGCCATAACAAATAAGGGATTGAGTTCCGGTCCCTCAAAACTAATTTTTCTCATTTTCTCAATCATAGCGCTGGAAACTTTATCAGTTACTGAACCCCAAATCTCAACTACCCTGTTGAAACGCTCTCCAGCGGATATGGTCCCTTCTCGATAAAGACTCTCGATTTTCTGGACTTCTTTCTGCGCCTTATCTATCAGCTTTGATTTCTCCTCAGGAACAACAAAATCATCGATTCCTAGCGAAAATCCGGCTTTGGTAGCATAATTGAAGCCCAATTCTTTCATTTTATCCAGCATCTCTATAGTTGGTTGAAGTCCCACTCTTAAATAAGTGTAAAAAACTAGACTTTCCAGCCCCTTCTTCTTAAGCATACCATTGATAAAAGGGATCCCTTCAGGAAGAATGCTGTTAAATATAATTCTGCCTGGAGTTGTCTCAATCAGCTTACCTTCAATTTCAGCTACTGGACAGGTCATTACTGCTTGATCGTCATAAAAAGTAGCTAAATTCATAAATTGTCCGCTGAACTTAAACTTAATTCTGGCATGGAGGCAAATCTCTTTATTTTCGAGAGCAAGCAAAGCTTCTTCAGGCGAGGTGAATATCCGACCTTCTCCTTTTTCACCTTTTCTTTCTAAAGTCAGATAATAGCAGCCAAGAACCATATCCTGGCTGGGGATAGCCAAGGGGCGACCATGGGCAGGCGAGAGAATATTATTGGTCGAAAGCATCAATGTTTGAGATTCAACTTGAGCTTCTACTGATAATGGGATATGAACTGCCATCTGATCACCGTCAAAGTCAGCATTAAAAGCAGCACAAACTAAAGGGTGAATTTGAATAGCCTTTCCTTCAATCAAAATTGGCTCAAAAGCTTGAATTCCCAGACGATGGAGAGTGGGCGCTCTGTTGAGGAGGATCGGATGTTCTTTTACTACTTCTTCTAAATAATCCCAGACTTCTGGCCTTTCTTGTTCATGCCATTCTCTAGCCACCTTAACACTAGGGACTAGGCCGTCTTTTTCAAGCTTGTGAAAAATGAAGGGCTTGAACAATTCAAGGGCCATCTTCTTGGGTAAGCCGCATTGATTTAATTTTAGTTCCGGACCGACAACAATCACTGATCTCCCTGAGTAATCAACTCTCTTTCCCAGCAGGTTCTGGCGGAATCTTCCCTGCTTCCCTCTTAAAGCTTCGCTTAGGGATTTGAGAGGTCGCCGGTTAGCTCCCAAATGGATCCGGCCCCTCTTGCCGTTATCAAAAAGAGCGTCAACAGCTTCTTGGAGCATTCTTTTTTCATTGCGAATTATAAGTTCAGGAGCTTTAAGTTCTATCAATTTTTTCAACCGGTTATTTCGGTTTATGACTCTTCGATAAAGGTCATTTAAATCAGAAGTAGCAAAACGACCTCCGTCTAAACGGACTAAAGGCCTCAAATCAGGCGGAATAACGGGAATAACATCGAGAATCATCCATTCTGGCCGGTTGCCAGATTCTTTTAAGGCTTTGAAGACCCGCAATCTTTTGGCGTAGCGAAGTCTTCTCTGCTGAGAAGTCTCTTCTTTCATTAACTTTCTCAACATTTTTGCTTCTTTAGAAATATTAATTTTCTCCAGAAGTTTCTTTATTGTTTCGGCTCCTATAGAGGCCTCAAACTTATCTCCATATTTCTCTCGGGCTTCTTTATATTCTTCTTCAGTAAGAAGCTGTTTCACCCGTAATGGTGTTTTACCTGGATCAATGACTATGTATGATTCAAAGTAAAGGACTTTTTCTAAATCCTTAATGGAAAGATCAAGAATAAGGCCAATTCGGCTAGGTGTGCCCTTAAAAAACCAGATGTGAGCTACAGGAGAAGCCAGCTGAATATGTCCCATCCTTTCCCGTCTAACTTTGGAGCGAGTAACCTCCACTCCGCACCGTTCACATATAATCCCTCTGTATTTCATTCGTTTATATTTACCGCAAAGACATTCATAATCATTGATAGGACCAAATATCTTGGCACAAAAAAGCCCGTCCTTTTCGGGTTTAAAGGTACGATAGTTGATAGTTTCGGGTTTGGTCACTTCACCCCAAGACCAGCTTTTTATTTTTTCTGGAGAAGCAATACTAATTCTTACCCGGTCAAAATCTACTTTTGGTTTACCACTCATAGTCTGTCGGCCATTCATTGTCATTCTCCTTTTAAAATTCGAGGAACATCAATACCCCACGGCAGAATCTCTTCCTTCTCCTCTTTCTCCAATTCAACGTTTAGACATAAACTCTGTAATTCACGAATCAGAACATTGACAGATTCTGGAAGGCCTGGCTTGAAATCCAGATCTCCCTTAACTATAGATTCATAAATCTTGGCTCTGCCTTCGACATCATCTGATTTTGCCGTTAAAAGTTCCTGCAGAGTATATGCAGCCCCATAGGCTTCTAAAGCCCAAACTTCCATTTCTCCAAAGCGCTGCCCACCAAATTGGGCTTTTCCACCGAGAGGCTGTTGAGTGATAAGAGAATAAGGCCCGGTAGAACGGGCATGAATTTTATCATCAACAAGATGGTATAGCTTCATTATATAAATATAGCCAACGGTGATCTCATGATCCAAAAGTTCTCCTGTAATGCCATCATAAAGAGGTATCTTTCCCGATTCAGGCAAGCCTGCTTTCTTTAACAATCCTTTTATTTCATGTTCCTTTATACCGTCAAAAACAGGAGTTGAAATCCATAGGCCAAGTTTCTTAGCTGTCCAACCTAAATGTGTTTCCAGTATTTGGCCAACGTTCATTCTTGATGGTACTCCCAGAGGATTTAGAACAATCTCCACTGGAGTTCCATCTGGGAGACGAGGCATATCCTCTTCAGGAACAACTTTAGCAATAACACCCTTATTGCCGTGGCGACCAGATATTTTATCTCCAACTGAAAGTTTCCTCTTCATAGCAATAAAAACTTTTATGGCTTGAATAACTCCTGGAGCAAGTTCCTCGCCTTTCTTGAGCGTCTCCACTTTGTCCTTAAATATGGATCTTAAGGCGTCTATTTGACGTTTAACTTTCTTATCAATATCTTTTATTTTCTTTTCTATGGCTGGTTTTTCTTCCCACTTTAGCTTTAAAATATGATCAGCTTTCAGTGTATCCAGGAGGCTTTTGTCCAATTTAGTGCCTTTTTTAAAGATAGTATCTCCAACTTTCAAATCTTTAGGAAGTTTTTCTCCTCGGATCACATTCTTAATCTTTCTCCATTTCTCTCTTTCAAGGATACTTATTTCATCCTCCAGGTTTCTCTTCATTTTAGCTATTTCTTCTTTTTCTATAACTTTAGCTCTTGGCCCCTTCTCACTCCCTCGTCTGGAAAAAATTCTAACATCAATTACTGTCCCTTCTATCCCTGGCGAACAATACAAAGAGGCATCCTTGACGTCAAGAGCTTTTTCTCCAAATATGGCTTTAAGCAATTTTTCTTCAGGAGAAAGCTGAGTTTCCCCCTTTGGGGCTACCTTTCCCACTAAAATGTCTCCAGACTTCACATGAGCTCCTATCCGGACAATACCATTTTCATCTAAATTACGCAGAACATTCTCAGGCACATTAGGAATATCTCTTGTTATTTCTTCAGGACCTAACTTAGTATCTCGAGCTTCAATAGTTTCTTCGATAATATGGATAGAAGTAAAAATATCATCCTTGATTAATTTTTCGCTGACAATAATAGCGTCCTCAAAGTTATAGCCTCTCCAAGGCATAAAAGCACATAAAACATTCCGGCCCAAAGATAATTCACCTTTGTCTGTACAAGAACTGTCGGCCAATATTTGACCTTTAACCACTCTATCCCCTTTTCTGACAATTGGTCTGTGGTTGATAGCTGTATTCTGGTTTGTTCTTAAAAATTTTGTCAGCAGATAAAGGTCAGTCCCGACTTCATGTTCCCTGGCTCCACCACTTTCATCAACTCGAACCAGGATTCTTTCAGCATCAACAAATTCTACAACTCCAGAACGCCTACAGACCACAACGTCTCCCGATCCTTTGGCCACCAGATGCTCCATGCCTGTGCCCACTAAAGGGGCCTCCGGTCTTAATAAGGGAACAGCTTGACGCTGCATATTAGAACCCATTAATGCTCTATTAGCATCATCATGTTCTAAAAAGGGAATTAAAGAAGCAGACAGCGAAACCAGCTGTTTGGGTGAAACATCAATGTAGTCAATTTGTTCGCGAGGAATAAGTCGAAAATTGCCAGCTTGGCGGGCATCGACTAACTCATTAACAAAACGACCTTGATCATCAATCTGAGCATTGGCTTGGGCTATATTATATTTTTCCTCCTCCCAGGCAGTAAGATAAAAACAATAAGGTTCGACCACCGGGGCTTGGTAATTATTGTCTTTTTTTAATTTCCTTATTTCCTTTTCTAGAACATCTTTTTCTATTACTTCCCCTATTTTAAAGGAACTATTCCCAGGATGAAGGATTTTCACATAATCTATTATTTTCCCATTCCTTACTTTCCGGTAAGGAGTCTCGACAAAACCAAAATCGTTCACCCGGGCAAAGCAACTTAAAGAAGAGATTAAACCAATGTTAGGCCCTTCAGGAGTCTCGATGGGACAAATTCGCCCATAATGGGAAGCCTGAATATCCCTGACTTCAAAACCTGCTCTCTCCCTACTGAGTCCTCCCGGCCCCAAGGCACTTAAACGCCGTTTATGGGTAATTTCGGCTAAGCTGTTAATCTGATCCATGAATTGGGAAAGCTGAGAGCTTCCAAAAAACTCTTTTAAAGCAGCAATCACTGGCTTAGAATTGATCAAGTCTTGAGGCATAGCAGAAGCTAAATCTGTAGCCACTGTCATTTTTTCTTTGATTGTTCTCTCCATTCTGGTCAGTCCAATCCTAAAGGCATTTTCTACCAATTCTCCTACTGAGCGAACTCGCCGATTTCCGAGATGATCGATGTCATCGACAACTCCCTCGCCTTTCCGCAGGGCTAGTAAATATTTAATAACTTCAACAAAGTCCATAGGCGATAGGGTTTTTTCTTCTAATGGTCTCTCCAGTCCCAGTTTGATGTTCATCTTGAGACGGCCGATAGGAGAAAAGTTATACTTCTGGGGATTAAAAAATAGATTATGGAATAAGTGGTGAGCACTCTCCATAGTATGAGGCTCTCCGGGCCGCAGTTTTCGATAAATCTCAGCTAAAGCCTGATTGCTGTCTCGACAGATATCTTTTCTTAAAGTATTGGAAATGATATCTCCAAATTTGTCTTTTTCTGGAAAAAATATTTCAAAAGGCTCCTTCTGCTGAGCTAACTTTTGAAGGCGGTTGTCATCAAGAGCTTCATTTACTTTAACTATCCCCTCTATATTGGTCAAAGAAAAAGCATCTCTTAATTCCCTCTCTTTGAGTAAAACCTCATTTATTTTTAGATTTTTAAGCTTCTGGTAGATTTCTTTAGTAATCTTCTTATCAGCTGGAGCTATTATTGTTTTTGTGCCTGGCTCAAGGATATCTTCTTCTAAAATTTTGCCAATTAGATTTTCCCTGAGTTCCCAGTAGAATCGTCCGTTCTTGGGAAGTAATTTATAAGTATTGTAGAAAAGTCGGAGTATTTCTTCATTTGAGCCAAATCCCAGAGCTCTCAAAAAGACAGAGGCTAAAAACTTTTTCTTGCGATCCAGTCTGACATATAATAGATTCTTGCTGTCATATTCGAATTCAACCCAGGCTCCACGATAAGGGATGATCTTACCAATATAAAATCCTTTACTTTCTCCCTGTCTGAAAAAAACACCTGGCGATCTCTGCAGCTGGCTGACTATTACCCGTTCAATGCCATTAAAAATGAATGTACCCTTATCAGTCATCAAGGGGATATCTCCGAAATAAACTTCTTGTTCTTTGATATGTTTTAATCTTTTGGCTTTAGTGGCTGGATCCTTTTCCCAAGAAATCAATCTTACTTTTAATCTGAGAGGTACAGCATAGGTATAGCCCTTCTGGATACATTCATTTGGACTGTACTTCATTTTGAGAGAAACTTTATCACCACAGTAATCACAGAGAGGAATGCTAATTTTTTTCATTGAGCCACAATAAGGGCAGATTTCCTTCTCGGTGAGTTCTACATCGGCTGGCAGTAGTGTGCCACAAGCTTGACACCTATATCTCGAATTTTCAACTCCTTTAAGACGACCACACTTACATTCCCAATTGCCAATAGAATAGCTAATAAATTCTAATCGAGTTGTTTCTTTGAAATCAGAAATTGGAAAAACATCCTTAAAAGCAGCTTGAAGACCAACATCCTTTCTCTCTTCAGGTAGAAGATCCGTCTGGAGAAATTGAGCATAGGAAAGTTTTTGGATGGCTAATAAATCAGGTATAGGGATTGAAGATTTGATTTTGGAAAAATCAACTCTCTCCCTATAAATATTGTTTAATTCTTCAATCATTTTTTCTCTCTCAGAAGAGATTTTATATAGAAATTAAAACATTTCTATCTACATTCAATCATTGTAATTCTACTGTTGCTCCTACTTCCTCAAATTTTGCCTTGATCTCTTCTGCTTCTTCTTTAGATATGCCTTCTTTGACAGGTTTGGGAGCATTGTCAACCAAATCTTTGGCTTCTTTTAAACCTAAGTTGGTAACTTCTCTTACAGTTTTGATAACGTTTATTTTCTTATCTCCAATGCTTTTGAGGACGACGGTAAATTCTGTTTTCTCTTCTTCTAGTTTAGCTTCTCCCTGAGCGGCACCAGCAGGGGCTGCAGCTGGAACAGCCATGGCTGTAGCACTGACTCCATATCTTTCTTCGAACTCTTTAATATAATCTGCAAGTTCTAAGACAGTTAGATTATCCAAGTGTTCAAAAAACTCCTCTTTGGTTAACTTACTCTTGCTCTTTTTTGCTTTTGTAGAATCATTAACCTCTTTTATTTGGGCTTTGGGCATTTTTACCTCCAACTCTATTTTTTTGTTTTTAATTGACTCAACAACCAACCTAAGCTAGTTAAAGGGGCTTGCCAAGTCCTTGCTAATTTTATAAGTGGAAAGGCCATCAGATAGCCTAGTTTAGCCAATAAATCCTGACGAGAGGTAAAGCTGGCAATTTCTCTAAATCTTTCTCCCTTAAAAAATTGACCTTCCAGCATTCCTCCCTTTACATTTAAAACTTTATGCTGCTGGGAGAAATCTTTTATCATCTGGGCTAGTCCAATGGGCTCTTCAGACGCAAAAGCAATGGCTGTTGGCCCTTGAAAATAATTTTTTAATTCCTCAGGAAAATCATCCTTCAAGGCCCTAAGACCTAAACGATTTTTGACTACTTTAAAATAATAAGAATGCTCACGAAATTTCTTCCTTAATTCAACAAATTGAGAAACAGGCATTTTTACAAAATCTACCATATAAAAGGAATTATATTTATCAAAAGCTTGTTTGAGTTCATTGACGATCTTTTCTTTCTGGGCTTTTTTCACTTTTTTCTCCTATTTCTCTAGAACTCCCTCAGATATTTTGAGTGAGGGCCCCATGGTCGAAGCTACATGAATACTTTTTATGTATTTCCCTTTAGCAGCAGGCGGCTTAGCTTGAACCACGGCTTGAATAAAAGTTTTAATATTTTCAGCTAATTTTTCTGGAGGAAAAGTTACTTTACCTATAATAGAATGAATAATACCGGTTTTATCTACTCTAAATTCAACTCTACCAGATTTAACTTCATTTATTGCCTTTTTTAGGTCAAAGGTTACCGTTCCTGATTTTGGATTGGGCATCATTCCTTTAGGGCCCAGAATGCGGCCCAACTTGCTAACATTTCTCATCATATCAGGGGTAGCTATAACTACATCAAAATCCGCCCAGCCTTTGGCTATTTTATCAATAATGTCCTCTCCACCGACAAAATCTGCCCCGGCTTCTTCAGCTTCTTTAATCTTTTCTCCAGTGGTGATAACGCACACCTTTTTTTTCTTTCCAGTACCATGAGGAAGAACAACGGTCCCGCGGACCATCTGATCAGAATGTTTAGGATTTACACCTAAACGAATGGCTATATCTATTGATTCATCAAATTTGGCAAAACTATTATCTTTAATAAAGTTTGTAGCTTCTTCCAAGCTGTATTCATCTCTGTCTTTTAATTGTTTAACTTTAATATATTTTTTGCCTCTTTTAGCCACTGATTATCTCCAATCCCATATTTTTAGCAGTACCTTTAATGATTCTTTTGGCTGCCTCCAGGCCATAAGCATTAAGGTCGACCATCTTTATCTTAGCGATCTCTTCAATCTGTTTCTCAGTTACCTGGCCTACTTTCTCCTTATTGGGCTGCCCCGAGCCTTTAGCGATGCCGGCAGCTTTTTTTAAAAGATAAGAAGCCGGAGGCGTCTTTAAGATAAAAGTGAAAGTCTTATTTTTAAAAACAGTAATAACTACCGGAACGATTGTAGCTTCTTCCATTTTACTTGTCTTTTCATTAAACTGGCGGACAAAATCCATGATATTAATATTATGAGGGCCGAGGGCTGTGCCGACGGGTGGTGCGGGGCTTGCCTGGCCAGCTGGAATCTGAAGTTTGATAGTAGCTACTACCTCTTTAGCCATCTTTCCTCCTATATTTTTTCCACCTGTAAAAACTCCAGCTCTACAGGGGTTGAACGTCCAAAAATTGTTACCAATACTTTCAAAGTGTTTCTTTCATGATTAACTTCCTCAACAATGCCATTGAAATTAAAAAATGGACCATCAATTATTCGGACTGCTTCTCCTTTTTCGAAAGTATGCTTCGGTTTTGGCTTTTCAGAAGTAGTCTCCATATGCTTAACAATCTGATTGACTTCTTCTTTGCTTAAAGGTGAAGGGCGCTTTCCAGAGCCAACAAAGCCTGTAACCTTTGGTGTCTCCCGGATAACATGCCAATTCTCATCGTTCATTTCCATTTCAATTAATATATATCCAGGATAAGACCTTTTAGTAGAGACTACTTTCCTTCCCCCTTTTATCTCTACTACACCTTCGGTAGGTATGATAATCTGACCAATCTGATCATCCAGATTCAGTTCTGCAGCTCTTTGTCGAATAGACTCAGCCACAAACTTCTCAAACCCTGAATAAGTATGAACGACATACCAGTTCTTTGCCATGATTATTTAGCCTATCCAAAAAAAGATTTTATTTGAGAGACCACCCACGAAAAAATAATATCCATAAAAAACAAATAAAAACCAAAGAAAAAGGTAGCAATAATAACTACAATGGTTGTACTGTAAACTTCTTTCCTTGAAGGCCAGGTCACTTTTTTCACTTCTGCCCTGACCTCTTTCAGAAAAGGAACAAAGCGTTTGTACCATCTCTCTTTTTGAGCCATTGTCTTTCCTTATTAAGTGTAATAAATATTACTCAAAAAAGTGTTTCAGCTTAGAAGAAATTATATAAGAGCTTGAACTGATCTTCCTTATTTCTTAATTTCTTATGGCAGGTGAGGCAGGACTCGAACCCGCAACCTTCGGTTTTGGAGACCGATGCTCTAGCCAGTTGAGCTACTCACCTGTCCTCCTCTATCCTTCCTCTGGCTTTTAACTACCTAATATCATTACCTTCCTTATGGATTTTGTATTTATCTTACCTCCTTATGAAGTGTATGTTTCTGACAAAATTTACAATATTTCTTTAATTCTATTTTACTTGTTTGCTTTTTCTTATTCCTTGTAGTTGTATAATTCCTTCTTTTGCACTGACTGCACTGAAGAGTTACGATCTCTCTCATTTCTTTATTAACCTTATTTCAAATTTTAATAAAAGTACTCAGGAATTTAGCTTTTCATAAGCCCGATGAGGACATCTGGGCCTATATTCATCTTTCTTTTCCTTCAACTTTTTACTTTTAACTTTTCACTCCTTCCTTCTCTATCTTTACT
>CAZEQD010000055.1:0-13084 GCA_964514305.1 uncultured Eubacteriales bacterium | reverse complement strand
ATTTGCTATATAGTATCTTGAAAAACTTGTCTTAATCATAGTTTTACCATCTCCCAACAGGTCATAGATAAGTCCTAATCGCGGAGAAAGAGTATTCCATGTGTAGGCAGTTATTGATTCTGTAATACTTCTGTTATATGTGTATCCGAAAAGTTCCTGTTCACCTTCATCTTCCATCTGGGGGGGGTATATCCCCGCCATATTATCAAACCTTAATCCAACATTGGCTGTCAGTCTATCAGTGATATTCCAGGCATCCTGGATGTAAAAAGAGATATTCCTGCTCTTCTCTACTACGTCATACGGAGCGTACCACCAACCATACCAAGGATTCCCATTATAGGTAGTAATAAAGCTCATACCATTTACAGGATGTCTTCCAAACTCCAATGTCCTGCCTCCAATACCCAGCATGTATTCAGCTCCAGTCTTTATTTCATGGGACCCTAGAAAATCTTCAATAAATATTGTTGCACTAGCCTGTATCGAATAACGATCACGAGGATTAAGGTCATTATATCCCATACTTACAGAATTTCGGTTAGTAGTATATTCCCAGTAATTAGGTTTATCATTTTTCGCAAGCAGGTCGAATTTTGAAATATAGGCAAAGGCTTTAACATTTATAAAAAGATCTTTTCCAAAGAATCTTGTGTAATGCAGATTTATAACATGTGTTGGAGTCTTCTGTTCCCAGGTTGTATCTTCAGTATTGTATCTGCTGGCACCTCGGTGATGTCTCCTTATATCTGAGAATCTGTAGTTAAAAATGAATCTATTATCCTGATCGGGCTGAAAGGTTAATTTTAGGTAAGGATATGGTCTGAGCTGATCGACTCCTGTCTCTGTATCTTTGTCATAAGGATACCCAGATACAATTCTTTCTTGTTTCCAAAAACTGGCATTTACAAAAAACCAGAGCTTATCCTTGATTATGGGACCACCCAGATTGATTCCCGGTTCCATTTCATACTTGAAACCGCTCTCTTCTCCTTCTAAAGGAGTACCTTTGGTGTTATTTGACTGGAATTTCTCACCTCTGTAATACATATTTAGAGAACCGTGAAACTCATTCCCACCGGATTTACTCACTGCGTTGACAATGGCTCCACGAACCTGTCCATATTCAGCGGAAAGCCCACCAGTCTGAACGGATATTTCCTCTATTGTATCCATACTGAAAAAAAGTGCTTCTGTACCAACAACGGCATCAGTAGTATTAACTCCATCAATACTGAAAACATTATCTCTTACCGATCCCCCATGAGAAGTACCGCTAGTAGTACCGGGTGTCATATTAAAATAAGTGCCGAATGTTCTAGTTGCCGGAATACTGGTGATAAAGTCTGTATCTATTGTAGCTGTTTTAGTAGTAGTCTGTTTGTCAACTGTGGGAGATTTACCCTCGACAGTTATTTCTTCTTCAATTGTTGCAAGGATCATAGTAATATCTAAAGAAGTAGTTTTACCCGCACTGACAATAATGCCCTTTCTTAATATCTTGTTGAATCCTTGAAGTTCGAATGTAACCTCATAAGTACCAGGAGGAAGAGAAGGAAAGCGGAAAACACCGCTGACACTAGTGATTCTTTCAATTTTTGGAGCAACAAGAGAAGGAGAAGTAACGCTAACTTTTACACCCGGGAGTGGAGCTCCTTCATCATCAACAACTTTACCTTGAATTCTTCCTGTTTGTCCTGTTTGCGAAAAACCAAAGGCAAACACTAAAAGAAGCATGAGGTAGAATGATAATAGTTTTTTCATGAGAACCTCCTATTTGATTTTTGAATCTAATTCAAAATAAAAGACTCCCTTTTTTATAAGGAAAATGATTATTCTTGTCAAGTAAAAAAACGGAATTTTCATTGAAAAATTAAAAGTGCACTTTTTTAATCTTTAAATAGTGCACTTTTAAATTTTGACTAACATTAGTCTGAGAACCCTGTTAGAGTTATTTTTTTTCATATGAAGATAAGTAACTTTATTTTTCTATTCTAAAAGAAAGTTGCTTTCTGACTAAAGGCGAAAGAGCCCAAAAAGAGGGATCGTTAAAAAGGGGAACTGTCTCCCTTTTTGTTCATCCTTATCCCTCGTTTCTTCATATTCTCAACTACAAAAGGATAGGCCTCCAGAACTTCCAACTCGATTTTACCTTTTATCCCAAATTCATTAAGCAGCTTCTTGAGTGTCTCAATCTCCTCCTCGGAAAAAAGGTCCCCCATCAAGGCTGGCCAGGCTTTTATTCCCTGATTCTGTAATTCTTTAAGGGCAGTTAATGGACATTGAAAAAACTCTCTTTTGGCTCCTGTAATAAGTTCAAAGGAATCTTCATCAGTCCCTTTCAAACAGACTCTTACGTATAAATTCTTAAACTTCAGACCCTTTGCCAGCTCTGGTTTTCGACCAAGAAAAAAGCCATTTGTTTCCAGGATGAAAATGGCTTGAGATTCATTCCTAAGAATAATTTCGATTATTTTCCGCAAATGCTCAAAAGATCTATCTCCCAGGATAGGTTCAGCCCCGCTGATTCTAAAGGAACGAAAATACTTTCGGCGGGCTATCCCAAGGAGCCTGGAGGCTACTTCCTGAGGCGAATAAAAATTTTTAAAACGCCAGGAATTTAAGTTGCGGTAATAATTCCAACAGTAAGCACAGAGAAAAGAACAGCCGACAGCATCAGCCGTAGCTATACCGCCATAATAAGGTGCTGGCCTGAAGCGGTAATAAAGTCTCCTCTCCCCTCTCATAACCGCAGATTCTACTTCCTTAGTCCGTTGGTGTGGATCAAAAGGAAAACTCAGCTTCTTTTCTATCATCCTTTATTTTTCCTTAATGTTGGATTGTATGATAACAAAGAAAACGGGGGCTGTCCCCTTTTCTTTCCTTTTTTATTTAAGTTTTATGTGATAAATTGTATTCACTGCGAAGAAAGCGATACATATTCTAACACTTATCAAGAGAATTGACATCAGGATGTCATTAACGAATAGCTATCTAATAAATAAAAATAAAGAGACTGAGAATAATTTCATGGGTGAGGCAATAATGAAAAAAATTTTATTATTTCTATTTTGTATTCTGGTTTTTATTAATATTCTGCCTCTTAAAGCAGAAGAAGCTCTAATTCCTGCTTTTAAGTTAAATCCAAGCAATCTAACTCTTGAGCGCCTGGCCAAGCCAGGTACACCCTTTGATCAAGTGGGCCGAAAATTTGCCATCTTAGGTGATGAGAGTGGCTCATTTGAAGCCTGGGCTTATCCTCTTAAACTCTTTCGAGATTTTAGATTCTCATTCTTATTAAAAAACTCAACTCGCCCTATAAAAGCACAAAACATAGCCGAGCATATTTCAGTCTCCCCAGAAGCAACCATTATTACCTTTGCTCACCAGTCTTTTACCATCAAAGCTATCTATATTACACCTTTAAACCAGCCGGGAGCCATAATTTTGCTGAATGTGGACTCAATTGAACCCTTAACCATTGTTTGCAGTTTTTTGCCAGTTTTACAGCCGATGTGGCCGGCTGGGCTGGGTGGTCAGTATGCTTATTGGGATAATAAACTCAACGCCTACCTAATTTCAGAACCCACTGGAAAAAACCACGGCCTGATAGGATCACCAGTTGCTTCTGGAATTTCCTCTACTCCAGCCCATATGCTTGCTGAAACTCCCAATGAATTTAAAATCGAAATAAAGCGGCCGCAAGATATTTTAAATAAATATATCCCTATCTGTGCGGCCGGTGGCAAAGGCCAACAGAAAAACATTATTGGCGTCTACCAAAGACTGATTACTAACCCCCAAAAATTTTATCAACAAAAGGTTGCCTACTTCCAAAGTCTGCGGATGAATACTTTACAGATACAAACTCCTGAGCGTCGCTTAAATTTGGCCTTTGAATGGGCTAAGGTCGCTCTGGATAATTTGAGAGTCAATAATCCAGATTTAGGCCAAGGCCTGGTGGCTGGTTTGGGAGCTTCGGGGACAAGCGGGCGGCCTGGTTTTGGCTGGTTTTTTGGTGGGGATACTTTTATCAATTGTTTTAGCTTTTTAAGCTTTGGCGCCTTATCCACCGTCCGTGAAGCACTGGCTTTTACCCAAAAATGGCAGCGTTCAGATGGGAAAATGGCTCATGAGCTTTCCCAGGCAGCGGTATATCTTGATTGGTGGCATGATTACCATTATGGCTATATTCACGCTGATACGACCCCCTACTATCTAGTAACCATGGATGAATACCTAAAAATGAGCGGAGACAAGGAATTTATAAAAATAAGCTGGGATTCCTTAAAAAAAGCTTATGACTGGTGTTTAAGAACCGATGTCAATGGCGATGGCTTAATAGATAATAAAAAAGCAGGTCTGGGGGCTTTAGAGTATGGAGCTTTAACTGGAATTGAAACCGACATTTATCTGGCTGCTATCTGGACAAGAGCAACTCTGGCTATGGCCCACTTATCCCAAGCTTTAGGCAAAAAAGATCTGGCTGAAAAAGCAGCTTCTGCATATCAAAAAACCAAGGAAGCATTCAATAAAAAATTCTGGAATGAAGAAAGCAAATTCTATGTTTATGCTTTTAACCAGAATGGCCAACAACTAAAAGAAATCTCACCCTGGAATGCGCTGGGTTTGATGTGGCATTTAGGCCAGGGTGAACGCGCTTTCTCTTCGCTCGAAAAATTGAATTCATCAGTTTTAACCACTGATTGGGGGATTCGAAGCTTAGCCATCAGAAGCCAATATTACCAGCCCCTCGGATATAATTATGGGGCTGTTTGGCCATTCATCTCAGGTTGGGTGGCAGCTGCTCAATTTAAAAATCACCTCATCCAGCAAGGATATTTCACTCTGATGTCTACAGCAGTTCATACTTTTGATAATGAGTTGGGTTTCATCGATGAAGTCTTTTCAGGAAGTCACAACATTTGGCTTGACGAATCTGTCCCTCATCAAGGATTCTCTTCGGCCGCTGTTATCTTTCCCCTTGTTAAGGGTATGCTGGGGCTTGAGGGCAATGCTCTGCGGAAAATTGTCTTTTTTAAGCCTCATTTCCCTGGCAATTGGGAAAAAATATCAATGAAAAATTTTCAGGTTGGTCAAGCCCATTTTTCCTTCGATTACCAAAGAAGCAAAAATTCCCTTAAAGTAATTGTCTACGCAGAAAAGGCAGAAAATTATAGGTTGGTTTTGGCTCCAGCTCTGGCTATTGGAACGCAGCTAAAATCGCTTGTAGTTGACGGCCAAATTATTCCTTTTAAGATTAAAAGCTTTCATCAGATAGTTCAGCCAGAGGCAGAAATTTTGCTTAATAAAAATTCAGTAAATATAGAAATGAAATTCCGGCCGGCGGTGGAAGTTTTGCCCCCAAAAATTGTGAGCAGAATAGGTGAACGAAATAAGGGATTAAAAATAATTTCTATAAAACAAGGAAAAGACAAAGAGCTACTAATCAAGGTTGAAGGACTGACCGGCGAAAAATATAAGCTTAATGTTTTAAACCCTGAGCTTATTAAAGAGCTAAATGGCGCAAGTTTAGAGGGAAATAAGCTTAAATTTCAGATACAGCACGGTCGGACTCAGACCTTTATTCCTTATACAATTACTATCAAAACGTTGTAGAGCAGCCATCCGATGCACACCTAGCTATTTACTATCGGTCTGCTGGGGAGGGCAGGCCATACGATTTTTTTCTTTCTACCTTTGACTTTATGAATTCCCAGTGGGGTCAGACCTTCATAAGTTTCATAACTTTAATTCTTACAATAATTGTAACAACTTTTGTCCCCTACAAACCCACAAAATATATCAATAGAGAAGCATAATTTATGAAACTTATGAAAGTCTGACCCCGTCTGCTGGCTATTATATGTATGTATATTACCCACTTTTTGTTATAGAGCCGCTCAGTATTGACTTGGATTAGAGCTTGTTCTATTATTAAATAAAGAAAGATGGGTGTAAAAAAAATATTAGTTCTCATTATTGTTCCTCTTTTTATGACCTCTTTTCTTTCCTCTCAAAGCTTGGTGGAATTAGCCAAAAAAGAAAAAGAGCGGAGAGCCAAATTAAAAGCAAAATCAGCTAAAATCATAACCAACGCTGATTTAACCAAGCTAAAGAAAAAACCGGCTGTAACTGCAACCGGCCCTTTCCTTATGAAGCCCAAAAGTCAACCGGCCGCAATCTCACCTGAAAGGACCACCTCTTCTTCAGCCTCTACCTCTCCAGACAAAAAAGAAGCTGGAAAAGAAATGACTCTTCTTGAAGCCCAACAAAAATGGCAAAAGGCCAAAGAATATGTGGATCTCCTAACTCTTAAGATAAACGGACTCTGGCAGAAGTTTTATAGCTTCAGAGATTGGACTTTAAGAGACAGCATTCAACGCGAAATGAATGATACTCTTCTCAAACTTCAAAAAGCCAAAGCAGATGAAGCCAAGGCCAAACAAGAATTAGACAGGATTAGATTAAGAAAGAGAAAGTAGCTTTATTCAGCCGCTTTAGAAAAGACCTAAAGGAGAAAAATATACCAGAATCAAAGCCAGGATGATAACAACTATAACTGAAGGGATAACGTCTTTATAATTCCAACTTGCCCGAGACTTTTGTTTATCAACAGCTAAAGTCGTAACATAGGTAAGACCTTTTATTTTCTCATAGGAGGGCTCTTTAGTCAGAAGACTAACAGCAATCATCAAACCAATTGAAAAGAGGAATAAATAGATACAAAAATATAAAAAATTGACTGAGGCAAACTGATGAAGCCAACCACTTAAGTGCTCTTTGTTTAATTCAGCTAATAAACGCCCCATGCCAATTACAAAGCCACTCACCAAAGCAGTAATAGCCCCTTGGCCGTTTATTCTTTTATAAAATAATCCTAAAAAAAATACAGCCGCAATAGGAGGAGCAAGGTAGGCTTGGACACTCTGAAGATAATGATAGAGCTCACCGGAAATATACTTCATGAAGGGAATCCACAGAATTCCTGAAACAACAACAGCGGCCGTAGCCACCCGACCAACAACAATTAAAGTCCGTTCTGAGGAGTGGGGTTTCAATTTTTTGTAAATATCAATCGTAAAAAGGGTGGAACATGAGTTAAAAACTGCGGCCAGGGAACTCATCAAAGCAGCTAGTAATCCACCTGCGACCAGACCCCTTAGGCCAGTGGGAAGCAGCATTTTTACCATAGCCGGAAAGGCTTGATCAGCTTGAGGAAGCTGAAGACTTCCTGATCTGGAAAGTGCATAAGCAATTACCCCAGGAATGATAAAAATAAAAAATGGAAGCAATTTCAGATAAGAAGCAAAAATTGTGCCTCTTCGGGCTTGTGTTTCATTTTTGGCAGCCAAAGTTCGTTGGACAATGTATTGATCTGTACACCAATACCAGAGACCCACAATTGGAGGAGCGAAAACCATTCCAGGCCAAGGAAAATCTGGATGATTGGCTGGCAAAAACAAATTAAGATGATCAGCACCAGCCACTGCGATCAGATTATGCCAACCACCGATCTTATGCAAACCAATAATTGTAACCGTAATTGAGCCAGCGATTAAGACAATAGTCTGCAGCGTTTCAGTATAGACCACAGCTCGTAGTCCACCCAAAATAGTATAAAGCCCGGTGAGGATGACCACAATTAAAGCCCCTCTCCAGAAATCAATACCCATCAGCACTTGAAAGACAACGGCTCCGGCATAAACTGTAACTGAAACTTTGGTTAAAACGTAGCCAACAAGAGAAATAAGCGATAAAAACCAACGAGCTTGGGGAGAATATCTCTTTTCTAAAAATTCGGGCATAGTAAAGACTTTGCTCCTCATATAAAAAGGAATAAAGACCCAACCTAAAAGAAGAACAAGCCAGGAGTGTAGTTCATAAAGGCCCATTACTACTCCAGATTTAGCTCCTGTCCCAGCCAGTCCAACAATGTGCTCAGAGCCAATGTTAGAAGCAAATATAGAGGCCCCAATCACAAACCAACCCACATGGCGGCCAGCCAGAAAATAATCAACTGTTGACTCTTGTTTTTGTCTTATTACCCACCAGGCTAGCGCCAATAAAATTAAAAAATAAGCAGCCACAACAGCCCAATCAAGTGTCTGAAATGCATTCATTTTCTTTCTTCTTTATCTAAGATTTAGGTAAAATCAAGAAAAAAGTTACTGGAGAAAAAATATTTATTTGAAATTTTGCAGCCTTTTCCAACCAAAATTCTATAAGCTTATATCATAGCCGGATATAACCGTCAACGATTATGGTTAAAGTAAATTACTCAAATTAAAAGGGCTATTTTGGCCCCATAAATGCTATTCTAAGCTCAGATTTGGACCTCTTTTTTCACCTAATCTCAATAGAATCAATAAGTTATATCAGCCAAAGCACTTTTAGTGCTCTTTTAGTGTTTTAGATAGTGTTTTAGTGTTTCAGTGTCTTGGAAGGTAAATCTATATTACAGAAATTCGTTTTTCTTCCTTGACAACATTCAGAACAATATGGGTGATAGCCCGTTCAATATTTGACAAAGGAAGCTCTTTTTTCAAAAATCGAGTTAGATCATTGCGGTCTTTAAAATGGCAGATAAGAAATAAATCCCAATCTCCTGTAATTTCATAAATTGTTTCAACCTGAGGAAATTTGGATATTGCTCTTTGAACCTCGATATCCTTTTCCTGTTTAACTCTAAGGCCAATTATGGCCATTAGCCTATAACCAACAGCCTCTGTATCTATCAAAGGGATATAACCTTTTATTACTCCAGATTGTTCCAGTTTCCTTACTTTATTATAGAGAGTAGTGGGTGAAATTCTCAGCTTATTGGCTGCCAGACGGAAACTCATCCGGGCGTTTCTATTCAGTGTGTTTAATATTTTTTTTTCCAGCTCATCTATCATAAAAACCTCCCTGTCTGTAATAAAATATCAAATATTTATTAAAATTTAAATATAATCATCGTTATTTTTATAATTTATAAAATTCTTTTTTGAACTAATCTTCTCTTGAGGAGAAAGTAAGGCAACCAATCATTTATAGCCTAAAGAAAAATTTATACCAAAAAAAATAAAATCCCCTCGTTTGGCTGATTCATCAATAATATTAGGATATTCTAAACATATGTATAAAAAATATTGTTAATGTTGTATCAATTTCTACAATATTAATATAATACTTGACTTGTTGAATATTATTATTTATTAATAAAGTAAACAAAAATCAAGGATGCAAAAATTGATTTATTGCTCCTTTTTAAAATTTGTTTAGGAATGATTTAGCTCTATTAAAAGGAAAGAATGAGCTTCAAAAATTTTTCAAAAACAACCTGCTGAATGGAGATACGTTGGCTTTGTCTATTTTTTCCAAATATAGAACTTATGTTTAATTAGTTTGGAGGCATTGTTAAGCCTATTCATTTTCAATTTGGAATTTTTTATCAGAGGAGGTGAAAACAAGAGAAGGGCAAAAATCTATTAAACTAAAATGGAAAAGAAAAACTTTCCAGAATGTGAGAATCCATGAAAGGAGGTTTAAATGAGGGGAAAATTAAAAAAGGCAGCCATTCTTGTTCTGTCTCTTGGTCTTCTCTGTAGTATGTCCTATACTCAGTCTAAAGTAACAGCTGCTTTAGAAGGTAAGGTAACTGATGACCAGAAAAATCCTCTTCCAGGAGCAGAAATTAAGCTTTCCTCTCCTGATTTGCTTGGAGGCATTCGGAGTAAAATTACAGACACAGAGGGAAAATACAGGTTTGCCGGCCTACCACCGGGAACTTATACCGTTGAGGCTTCACTTGAAGGATTTACCCCTCAAAGAAGAGAAGACATCAGATTATTTGTGGGGCAAACTTTGACTGTTGACTTTATTCTCAAAATTGGCAGGCTAGAAGAGGAAGTCACCGTAACTGCTACTCCTCCTCTTATTGATGTCAAAGATTCAGCCCTGGCTACTACTCACCTGCCAGAGTCAACAATAAAAGATGTTGTCTTTGCTCGCGATTCTTATCAATATTTTGCCATGGATCTTGCACCTGGTACCTATGTAGCAGGCTGGCATGGAATTAAGGCTTATGGAGGAACAACGAGGGTCGGCAATGCTTACTCGATGGACGGTGTGGAGTTTTCTCATGGAGGTTTTGGAGAAAGCTGGATGGAATCAGACTCTAATATCTTTTCCGAAGCAGAAGTAGAAGGTCTGGGAGCCGCGGCTGAATACGATGGTTTTAACGGCCTTCATTTGACTCTCGTGACCAAGAGCGGAGGAAATACTGTTGACGGGATGGTACAATTTAATTACGAGGGCATCGGCTGGACCCAAGAAAGCATCGATCGCAGCGACCCTTTCTATGAGCTAGTAGAAGCTCCCCGAAAGGAGGGCTTAATATACGGAAATTTCCTAATCGGAGGTCCTATTATTAAAGACAAGCTCTGGTACTTTGGTTCAGCAACTTTCAGAAGATTTACATTTGAAGACACTGTAGTAGAGCTTCCATCTTTAGAATACTATGCGGGAAGATACTATAAATATCTGCCAACAGGTATTATTAAATTTACCTTACAGCCTAATCCCTCCACTCGACTTTCAGCTTCCTATGTAATGGACTATTTTAAGATGGAACATCAATACCAGAATATTTATTGGCCCTATGAAGCAGCCCCTTGGGAACGTGAGCCTTCTTGGGTTGCCAACATCAGAATGTTCCATTCTTTTTCAGACACGACATTTATAGAAGGTACACTTGGATACACAAAATCAGGATTCGGAGTGGGAGGCTATTCGGATAAACCAGGACATGTTGATGACATCACCGGAATTCACAGTGTGAATTATGGATTTAGGATACAAGACGATGCACCTCGTTATTCTGCCAATGTGGCCTTATCCCATCATTCTGATGATTTTATTAAAGGATCCCACGATTTTAAGTTTGGTGCTGAAGTTGAACATATTTCAGACCACTATTATTTCCGCTATAACGGTGGCTATTATTATGTAGATAATGTCTATTATAATGGCTATTATTATAGTTATGCTTATAGCTGGTCTATGGATGTAAAACCTAAAGGCTTTAGAGCAGCTGTTTTTGTTCAAGACAGTTGGAAAATTGGTAATCTTACCATCAATCCTGGCCTCCGTTTCAATTATTACAAAGGGACCCTTAAAACCTCACCCGAAGTATTTGAAACAACAGGTTTTGCCCCAAGATTAGGCATCACTTGGGATGTTTTTGGGGACCACAAGACAGCTCTCAAAGCTCATTACGGAAGATATTATGACAAATTCATAACAACTTTATTTGATGAAGCCAGTGCTGGCCAATCCGACTGGGTCATGTATCTCGTTCTACCTGACGGTAGTAAAGAAGAAATATGGAGAGAACCTTATTCTAATCCGACAACTATAGATCCAAAAATAAAAATGCCTTCTGTAGATCAGTTCTCTTTTGGATTAGAAAGAGAACTGTTCAGAGATACATCTATTTCACTATCCTTTATATGGAAGAAATTCCGGGATCAGATTGCCCAAGTGAGAATCGGTGAAGAATATGAATTGACTAAATTTACTTTTACAGATTTAAATGGACAAACCCAAACCTGGGATATATATAATCTCGTTATTCCAGCAGATCGATACATAGTGACCAATCCCCGACCAGGTCTTAATCCTTATATAGTTAGAGAGAGCAAAAAAACTTATATTGGTTTTGTGGTTGAGTTTGAAAAAAGATTTTCAAACAATTGGATGCTCAATGCTTCTTATTCAATCGGAAAGGAAAAATTATGGCCTACGGGAACAAACCCAAACGCCCTGGTGGATCTTGATCGTTGGGGTGGAGAACCTGTTTCTTATCCATTTCATATTTTTAAGATGTACGGCACATTTGTCTTGCCCTGGGATATCAAACTAAGCCCTTCTTTCTTCTGGAGATCTGCCTACGGCGGAGCAGGAGATGCAGATGGCAGATGGGAACCACAGGTAAAAGCCTATGGTATCTCCGGCATTTCAGGCAACCCTATAGTTAGTATCGAAAAACCAGGTTCCCGTAAACTTCCTTCTTACATAGACCTTGATTTAAGAGTGGAAAAGGGCTTCCCCATCAAAGGTGACCTACGATTAGCAACCTTCTTGGATGTTTACAATGTTTTTAATCGACAAAAAGCAATCCTTGTCCAAACACGAATAACAAATCCTGATTTTGGTAAGGCTTATGATGTTAACTACGGGAGAGAATTCAGGCTTGGACTTCGATTCTATTTTTAAAAATCAATTATAGTCCTATACCATCCAGTGGGTGAAGAGAGATGTAGGATTATTTGTTGGCGGAGTAGAAATAGGACTACATGAACATTCTTGAAAGCGAATAAATTAGCTAATTCTCAGAATAAATATTGTTTTATTTATACATTCAAAGGTGAGGAATATATTCGTTTCCATTCAGAAAGATACGAGATTCGGTGGAAGCTAAATATAGTGGAAGCTAAATATATAGGATGTACCTAGGAACCCTATCCTATTCACATGGAGTATCAGATAAAAACTTTGATTAACCCCTAGCCCGAATTATATAAATTCTTTTATCGACCAAAGGAACGCATCTCCAGGACACAAACGGGCAATTAAATATTCCAGATAGATAAAAAGAGAAGATAATTTTAGTTTGTTAGACTCCTGCATGAAAATTCAGTTATAATACAAATGACTGGTTGGATGAGCCCAGAAAAAAACAAAATAAAGCCAGAAATCTTAACAATATCCATTTTGATACCTGTATTGATCCTCTTTTTCCAGTCAGCTTACTATGGCTATCCCTCGCCTGGAACTGATAAACAAAAATTGAATGTCCTTCTCATAACGATAGATACTCTCAGAGCAGATTGGCTGAGTTGTTACGGCAGTAAACATCTCCATACGCCGAACATCGATAGCTTGGCTGAGAGGGGTGTCCTTTTCTCCAAGGCGTTTGCCAATACCTCTACTACCTTACCTTCCCATACTAATATTCTCCTCGGAACAACGCCTCTTTATCATGGTGTCCATGACAATATAAATTTTCTCGTGCGAGAAAGATTTCTTACTCTGGCTG
>CAZEQD010000054.1:6953-13145 GCA_964514305.1 uncultured Eubacteriales bacterium | reverse complement strand
GATTCTCAGCATTATTTATTTTCCCAGGGGCTTTCCAGCCAGACCAGGTTACATCCAGTTTAAAATCGGCATCAGAAGCCAAAGAGAGAGGGGCTGAAGCATATTTATCCAGCCATTTAGGCTGGGCTTTAATATTTTCTGAAATGAGGTTTTCCTTATCTATAATGAGAGAACATTCTATTTGATTATTAACCAAGAGGAGTTCTTGTCCGTTTTCTTGAGTTTTGGAGCTAAATTGAACTTGGTCTGCAAAAAGGAAGGAAGATATAAAAAATAAGAGCCATAAAAACAGAAAAGGTTTTCCCCAAACACGCCTCATCTTTAGCTTCCCCTTTTTCAATAGGTAACTATGATTTACTCTATTGTTTAAGGAATTCATGGCTTCTTCCTCAATAATTTAGCTTAAAAAAAAGAGGTACATTTCTAATTAAAAACATTTTACTCTATAAATACATTAAATCCCTATCGAAAATCAAAGTATAATTAAGAATGGTGCTTAAATTTTAAGGTTGAAAGAAAAATAGAGAAGTCAATAGAAGAGGGAGACAGATAATTAAGATGGCTCCCCGGGAGGGACTTGAACCCCCAACCTAGTGGTTAACAGCCACCCGCTCTGCCAATTGAGCTACCGGGGAGCAAGCAAACATTAATTTAACAAAATTAGGAATTATTATCAATAAAAAATGGCCGGCGAGCTATCTGTTTAAAAGGGGGAAATATTGAAAAAAATTATGAAACTTATGAAGGTCTGACCCTAAAAGCGGTAGCTGGCCTGCTTGACTTTGCGGCGGTAGTCCTCACCCCACATTTCTACCAGCTTGCACATTTCATATAGCCTGGAACGCAAACGGATGCCAATTCTATCTACCAAGGAATCCTCGCCCTTTTTATAATAAGAATCTCTTCTATCTTCTTCCTCCTCATCTCTGTCCAGATAATTGGAAGTGAAGATGGTCAACTTCTTGTTGTTATAGCGATTGTTGATGATAAAGAAAATGGTCTCTTCTACCCAGGCCGAAGTTCTTTTGGCCCCCAGCTCATCCAGGACAAGAACCTCTCTCTGAAAAATGGGGGCCAGGACTTCAGTCTCTGTTAAATGAGAATCAGGCGTATAGGTGCTCTGAATATCTCTTATTAATTCTCTGAAATCATAAAAATAACAGGGAACGCGTTTTTTGCGGATTAGTTCTTGAAGGACAGCCACCGCCAGATGCGTTTTACCCACCCCGCAAGGCCCGATGTATAGTAAACCCACATCCTGAATTGGATAGTTTTTGACAAACTGTTTGGATATTTTTAGAGCATGACGGTGAGATTCGTTATGAATTTCAAAGTTTTTAAAAGTACAGTTTTCATAACGGCGGGGAATCTTAGCCTGTTCTAAAAGAAGCTGAACTTTTTGTTCCTCGTAGCAGCTACAGCGCTGGGCTGTAACTCGTCCTTTGATCTCTTTGAGAACCCAGCCTGTTCCCTGACATTGAGGGCAGATTTGTTCTGTGGCCATCAGTTTAAATATCCTCTAAGTTGTTGTAGTTTTTGCGATCGGGCCAATTTTCTCATGGCTTTCTGCTCAATCTGACGAATTCTTTCTCGCGTTAATTTTAACATATTACCTATTTCCTGCAAAGTGCGCGGTCTATCATCGTCCAATCCATATCTCAATTTTAACACAAGCGCCTCTTTCTCATCCAGTTCCCCCAGCATCCTTCTTATCTGTTCCTGAACTGAATTCTTGACTATTTGATATTCAACTGAGGGCGAGAGCGTGTCTTTAATTCTGTCGCCAACTTCGATATCATCATCATCATAATACTTATCACTGAGAGAGACATTTTTCTCTTCCAGAATTTCTAAATCTTCGATATCCTGGCGGCTGAGGCCCATCTCCTGGGCTATTTCATCCCTGGTTGGTTCCCGGCCCAGCTCTTTTTTAAGTCTGGCTGCTGTCCTTTTCATTTCAGATATCTGGTCTGAAACCTTTTGCGGGAGATGATAGATACGGGAATAATGGGTCAAAGCGTGAATTATGGCCTGTCTTATCCACCAGACAGCATAGGAAATAAATTTAACATTGCGGCTGGGATCAAATCTTTTGGCAGCTTCGATTAAGCCCAGGTTACCTTCATTAATTAAATCAGGCAGGCTTAAACCCATACCTCTGTATTTTTTAACATAAGAGACAACAAAGCGCAGATTGGCCTCGACCAACTTCTTTAAGGCCTGCTTATCGCCTTTCTGGATTAATTTGCCCAGCCTTTTTTCTTCTTCAGGAGCCAGGATAGGGAAACGGGAGATTTGCTCCAGATAGTGCTTTAAATCCTTGGAATCCAGTCTGTCTCTTTTGCTATCAGCCATTGTTTTTTTTCTCTTCTTCCCTATCAATCCTTACTATTTTAGCTGGGGTAATTCTGATCAAGCTTCGCCGCCGAGCTTCAAATTCGTCCTCTCTTCCTTCAAAGAATTCCTTTCTAATATACTCTAAAAATTCATTTACTTCAGCTTCAATCTGTTCCATTTTTTTTCTCATATTTAAAATAACTTCAACTCCAGCTAGATTAACGCCCAAATCTCGGGTTAAACTCAGGATGAATTCCAACTGCTTAAGGTCTTCTTCAGTATAGAGCCGGGTATTACCTTCGCTGCGGGAAGGTTTAAGCAGCCCTTCCCTCTCATACAAACGCAGAGTCTGAGGATGGACATTATACATCTTGGCCACGCTGCTGATGTGATAATAATTTTTGGGCTCTTTTTTTTCATCCATTTTAGTGAATCCCCATTTCTTCTCTAGGATTTTGGTTGGAAATTCTCTGGAGCTCCCGCATTAATTCTCTAATCCGCTCATCATTGAAAGGAGGTGGAATGATGGTTACTTCCACAAATTGATCGCCTTTAACACTCCTTCCTGGCAGAGGTGCTCCTTTACCTTTCAGCCTGAACTTTTGGCCTGATTTTGTTCCAGGAGGAATTCTGATTTTGGTTTGACCATAAAGAGTTGGCACCTCAATTTTAGCTCCGAGGGTAGCTTCAGAAACAGTTATGGGCAGTTTTATATAAATATTAGCCCCTTCCCGCTTGAATAAAGGATGAGATTCAACTTCTATAGTGATAAATAAATCTCCGGGTGGCCCTCCGCGGCGGCCACTATTACCCTTGCCGGCAATACGGACTTTGGACCCATTATCCACTCCGGCCGGAATTCTGACGTTTATAAATTCAGTCTTCTGGACCAAGCCGCTGCCATGGCAGGTAGGACATTCCTGGCCCGGGCTGCGTCCAGTGCCTCCACAAGCTGGACAGGTGGTTGAGAATTTCATAAAACCGCGTTGCAGACTACTGTAGCCACTGCCTCCACATACAGGACAGACTCTTTCTCCTCCCTTGCTTAGATAACCTTTTCCCTGGCAGGCGGGACAGGTTACCATGCGCGTCAGGCGAATTCTTGTTCTTAGACCGTGGATAGCATCCATAAAGCTTATGCGCATGGTATAGTGGAGATCTTCGCCTCGAGCAGGTTGTTGGCGGCTGGTAGCTTCAGTCTGGCCAAAAATGTTATCAAAGAAATCACGAAAAGAGGAAGTACCAAAGTTGGAAAAATCAAAGCCTTCAAAACCGGAGGAATAAGTTCGCTGTCCTGGACCACCAGGAGGAATATCACCGACAAAACCGAATTGATCGTATTGGCTTCTTTTTTTGGGATCACTGAGGACTGAATAGGCCTCTTGAATTTCTTTAAAGCGAGCTTCAGTCTGCTTATCCCCGGGATTAAGATCTGGATGGTATTTTCGAGCTAGCTTTCTATATGCCTTTTTTATCTCGGCTAAAGAAGCCTTGCGGTCAACTCCAAGTATTTTATAATAGTCCTTTTCCATCTTCTGATCCTTTGCCGGCTGCTAGCTTTAAAGCTTAGAGCTCAGGACAGAAATCAGTAAAGGTTACTTTTTATCTTCGTCAACTACTTCAGCATCAATGACTTCTTCTTCACCAGAGTCTTTGGCTGAAGACTGACCTTGGGCTTGGGATTGACCGCCCCCTGCCTGTCCCTGAGAAGCCTGCTGTTGAGCCTGTTGCTGAGCCGCCTGTTGGTACATCATTTCTGTTAGTTTATGAGACGCCTGGGAAAGAGCTTCCATGGCTTTTTTGATTTGATCCAGATTGTCACTTTCTATGGCTTTTTTGGTATTGTCTATTTCTGATTGAACTCGAGTTGCCTCTGCGGCTGGAATTTTATCCTTGTTTTCCCGCAGCAACTTTTCCAGATTATAAACCATCTGATCAGCCTGATTTTTGGTATCAATCAGCTCTCTTCGCTTCTTATCCTCGGCTGCATGAGTCTCGGCATCTTTGACCATGCGCTCGATCTCTTTATCATCAAGACCGCTGTGACCAGTAATGGTAATAGCCTGCTGCTTGCCTGTACCCAGATCTTTAGCTGAAACATGAAGAATACCGTTGGCATCAATATCAAAAGTTACTTCGATTTTAGGCACACCTCTTGGAGCTGGGGGAATACCGTCAAGATGAAAACGGCCTAAAGAGCGGTTGTCAGCAGCCATCTCTCTTTCACCCTGGAGGACATTGATTTCAACACTGGGCTGGTTATCTGAAGCAGTTGAAAATATCTCTGTCTTCTTGGTAGGAATGGTGGTGTTGCGGGGAATCATTTTGGTGAAAACTCCTCCCAGAGTTTCAATACCAAGGGTAAGCGGAGTTACATCCAAAAGGAGAACATCTTTGACTTCTCCGGCCAGTACTGCTCCCTGAATAGCAGCTCCAGAAGCCACAACTTCATCAGGATTGACACCTTTATGAGGTTCCTTACCAAAAAGATCCTTGACTAACTGCTGTACTTTAGGAATGCGAGTGGAACCTCCGACCAGAATAACCTCATTTATGTCTTCTGGCTTCAGGTTAGCATCAGCCAGAGCCTGCTTGCAGGGCTCAAAAGTTTTCTGAATAATATCGTCCATTAACTGCTCTAGTTTGGCGCGGGTTAGCTTCATCAGCAAATGTTTTGGTCCAGAAGCATCAGCGGTTATGAAAGGTAAATTGATCTCGGTCTCCATGGTCGTCGAAAGTTCCATTTTAGCTTTCTCAGCTGCCTCTTTTAATCTCTGCAGGGCCATTTTATCTTTGGTAAGATCAATGCCTGTTTCCTTTTTGAATTCTGTCACTAACCAGTCTTGTACTTTTTGATCTATATCATCGCCGCCTAAGTGCGTATCACCGTTGGTAGATTTGACTTCAACCACACCTTCGCCTACTTCAAGGATAGATATATCAAAAGTACCGCCGCCAAAATCATAAACTGCAATAGTTTGGTCTTTTTTCTTTTCCATGCCATAGGCCAGGGAGGCTGCTGTGGGCTCATTGATTATTCTGACTACATCTAAACCCGCAATTTTACCCGCGTCTTTGGTTGCTTTTCGCTGGGAATCATTAAAATAAGCAGGAACAGTTATCACTGCTTTTTCTACTTTTTCTCCTAAATAGTCTTCAGCTGCCTTTTTTAATTTCTGGAGTATCATAGCTGAAATTTCTGGAGGAGCATACTGCTTGCCTTGGGCTACTACCCTAACATCACCATTAGGAGCCTTTGTTACTTTAAAGGGAACTTGTTTTATTTCCTCGGGAACTTCATCATAACGTCGGCCCATAAATCTTTTTATTGAATAAACTGTATTTTCTGGGTTGGTAATTCTCTGCCTCTTGGCTACTTGACCAACCAGTCTTTCGCCTTTATCGGTAAAACCGACAACGGAAGGAGTTGTTCTTCCTCCCTCTTCATTAGGAATAATGACCGGCTTATCGCCTTCCATAACTGCAACTACAGAATTGGTTGTTCCTAGGTCAATTCCGATTATCTTGGGCATTTCTAACCTCCTATTTTAGTATATATATAATATATAACTTGAGTAAATAATTGTCAAGTTTTTTTATAAAGTTATTAAATAAATATGCAATAGGTTTAAAATAAAAAAATGTACGGTTTGCTCTCCTCAGTAGGCCGTAAAATGCATCAAGCCATATTCCAATTAATACTCTGTAGGACCTGTTATATAATTAATCGGCCCGGTGAGGACAACGGGCCCTACAAGCATCGGCTAGCGGTCCACCGGGGACAATACACCCCATATACATCAAGACCTAAATCTATAGGCTGACGGTCCACCTGGGATAGTAGAGTCTAAATAC
>CAZEQD010000054.1:0-6853 GCA_964514305.1 uncultured Eubacteriales bacterium | reverse complement strand
TCGGGGTCGATGATAAATTTTTCTTTCATCATTAGCTGAACTTCTGCTCTGGCTTTGCGGATTATCTCCTCGGCTTGTTCGAATCGCTTCTCTGCTGGGGTTTTGACCCGGGCCACACCCTGCTCTATTCCTTTGCTGCCTACAGCTACCGCCTCTCGCGGGAATACTTCCCACTGGTCCATATTAGGGATAATGTAGTCTTCATGAAGGCCATTATCCTCGGCTACTTTGGCCAGTTCTTTGGCGGCTTCAATACACATTTCATCTGTTATTTTGATAGCTCTTATGTCCAGGGCTCCCCTGAATATTCCCGGAAATCCTAAAGAATTATTAACTTGATTGGGAAAATCAGAGCGGCCTGTAGCTACTATTCTGGCTCCTGCTTCTTTGGCTTCCCAGGGCCAAATCTCAGGGATTGGATTGGCTGAAGCAAAAACAATAGCGTCTTCAGCCATTCTGGTCACCCATTCTTTTTTTATAACGCCTGGACCTGGTTTGGAAGCAGACAGAACAACATCAGCTCCTTCCATTGCATCTTTGATATCGCCTTTGATTCCTTTGGGGTTAGTTATCTCACAAAGATGCCATTTCTGTTTGTATTTTGTCTTTAAAATATCTCTATCACCTCGATTTTTGTGGAGAATTCCTCTTGAATCAACAGCAATAATGTTTTCTGGTTTTACGCCAGCAGTAATGATTAGCCTGGAAATGGCAATATTAGCTGCCCCAGCTCCAATTAATGCAATTTTTATATCTTCAAGTTTTTTGTTAACTATTTTAACTGCATTTATCAATCCAGCCAAGGTAACGCAAGCTGTACCCTGTTGATCATCATGCCAAACAGGGATTTCCATTTCTCTTCTTAAGGTATCCAGGATATGGAAACACTTAGGATGAGCAATATCTTCCAAATTAATTCCGCCAAAAGTAGGCTGGAGCCATTTGACCGCCTGGATAATTTCCTCAGGCTCACCAGTTCCCAGGCAGATAGGAAAGGCATCGACCCCACCTAAATACTTATAAAGAAGTGCTTTTCCTTCCATAACTGGCAGACCGGCTTCAGGACCAATGTTGCCTAAGCCTAAGACTCTGGAACCATCAGAAACTACAGCCACAAAATTCCATTTGTTGGTCATTTCATAAACTTTTTCTTTATCCGCATATATCTCCTTACAGGGAGAAGCCACTCCAGGTGTATACCAGATGCCAAAATCCTGGAAAGATTTAATTCTGCATTTAGGCAAAACCTCTATTTTTCCTCTATAATATGGATGAAGCCTTAAAGCATCCTTGGAGGGTTGTTCCGCTTTGGCTAACAACTCTTCCACTGTCAATTTTTTCATTTATAACCTCCTTTTGCTCTTACTAATAACCAAATATTATTGCTTATTGCTTTAACTATAAATAAAAGCAATATTATTGAGAAAATTTGGTGTTCTCACTTTAAGTTTAGTCAAAGAAATCCTGATAAAAATATTATATGCGTTTCTCTCTTCAATTTATTTTTGCCTTTTATACATTAAAAAATATTTCCTACTCCTTCTGGAATAAAACTGTATTTAATTTAACCATCCATATTTTAAAGTTAGACTATTATATTTTTATCTTAGTTTAAGTCAAGCTCAATTATCGATGGAGAAAACCCCTCTCACAATCAGTCTCTCCAGGCTTTTTGGTAACAATCATGGCCAGTCCATATTCATTCGCTTTATCTATAACTTCCTGGTCCCTTATCGAGCCTAAGGGATAAATGATAGCGGTCAGGCCATTTTTGGCAGCCAGTTCAACTACATCTGTAAAAGGCATAAATGCATCAGAAGCCATGATACATCCCTGAGGCCCGTAGCCTCTCCTTGAATACCTAATAGCACATTCAGCCGCATCAATCCGGCTTCTCTGGCCTGAGCCAATACCGTGGACTTTGTCTTTTTGACCAATAACGACAGCATTGGAGCGAGTAAAACAGGCCACAATCCAGTTAAAAATAGCTGCCTCCAGCTCTTCAGGGGAAGGTTTTTTCTTCGAGACGACATCAACTGCTTGAGGAGAGGTTATTTTGGAGTCAAACCTTTTTTGAATTAAAAGGCCACCAGCAATCCGCTTGAATTCGAGACCATTGTCAATGGCCGGTTCAGTGAGAGAAGCGCCCATTTTTACTACTCTGAGTGATTTCCTTTTAGCCAGTATCTCTAAAGCTTCAGGTGCAAATTCAGGAGCATAAACGACTTCTATGTTCCTCTGGCTCTCGATAAGAATCTCAGCCAGTCCCGGGGTAATTTTGTAATTAAAAACATCAATACTGCCAAAGTTAGAAAGAGGATCACACTTCCAGGCTTTGCTAAAAACCTCTTCCGGGGAACTGCCCATAGCCACTCCACTGGGCATCTCATGTTTGACTATAACACAGATGAGGTTGGTTGGATAAATTTCTGAGAGTTTTTTAAGCAGCCTTTGACCTAAATCCATATCAGATACATTTATATAGCTTAATCCCTTACTGCTTTCCTGAAGAACAGTCATAGTGGCCATGTTAGGCCCAGAAGCCCCATCTTCCCGGTAGAAGGCAGCTGGATAGCCAGGATTTTCTCCATACCGCATGGACAGCGCTTTCTCAAATGTTTTTGTGCCTACTACAAACCTAGAAGGAAAATCTTCCTCAACTTTTGTTCGATATTGGCGTCGTGTTTTTTTACTTATATCATTCATCGGAATTATATTTCCTTTCATATCTATTAATTATAGAGACTTCGTATTGGTCAGAGCTCAGGTCAGAGGAGAAAACACTGACCACAGCTATTCGCAGATCTTTTTCCCCGTTGGCCGGCTCTAAGGCAAGATAAACAGCCAGGGCCATATCCTGGGCATTTGTAGCTTTGAGCTCGATTTCCTCTGGTTCCCCCTTAAAAGAAAGCACTAAATCCCTATTTTTTCCCTGGTAGGTAGAAATCAGTTTGCCTTTGCCGGGAATTAAAGGAAATTCAAAGATATTCCTTAGAAGAAAGCTGTCTTCTCCTTTTTTAATTATGCTCAATGCTGCTTTATCAGAAGAGACAAGACAGCCGCTTATTCGAGGAGTAAATAGAGGTGGGTCGTTCTCATAGCTCCACTCAGCCAGAGCCGAACTCAGAATCTGGAGAGGATTGTGGTCAGGTTTTAAATTGTTTTTTACAGCCTCTGTTTGCTGGCCGTTACCAATGGCTATTCCCTTGGATAAATAAAGAGCTGGATAGAGAAGAATCTCAGTTTTGGCAGCTCGTAGCTTTCTCTCTCCTATGGCTTCAGTCCAGATTGAATTGTTTTTTCTAACCAATCTTCTGGCCTGGCTGGAGGGAGATCTACCAGTAATAGCATAGACAGCAATTACCTTCTTGCCACTTAAATCTTTACCCAGAATTATGAGGCGGCCTGGATATTTTTTTTCTTTTAATTTTTCCATTTTTTTTCAACTTATTAAAGTTTTAGCTGAGGATTTATAGATAACACAGGTGCTAATTTAAGTCAAAATTTATTATTCTGTTCTCTCTGCCTCTCGGGTTCGTTGTCTCCAATGGAGCGCTCGGAGACCGCTCTCTACAGCGATGATATGATATCTTTAGGCTCCGCTATCCTTAACGGACTGTTTAGACCGTTTCCCTTGTATTCTGCCTCTATTTCGTATAGAATTTCTCTTCATCTTAACAAGAGGTGGATATGGCCAAAAAAAAGGAAATCCCCAAAAAAGCCTATCAAAACTCCCATTTCCTTCATTCCAATGAGGCCCGAACCATCAGGATTTTAAGCGAATACCTGGAACCTCTGGCTCGTTTGAGAAAATACAAGGTAAATAATACTGTCTTATTTTTAGGTTCTTCCAAAGCTAATCCTGAGGAAAAGGGTGAACTTCTTACCAAGTATTATTGGGAAGCAGAAGAGCTGGCTTATTATCTGGTTAAATGGGCCATAAAATTAAAGGCCAAAGGAAAAAACTTTGTTATCTGCACTGGCGGCGGCCCGGGCATCATGGAAGCTGCCAATCGAGGGGCCTTTCGGGCTGGTGGAAAATCAATCGGGATGAATATCTCTATGCCAGTCGAGCAGTACCCTAACCCTTATATTTCAGAAGAACTTTCTTTCCTTTTCCATTATTTCTTTATGCGCAAATTCTGGTTGATCTATAAAGCCAAAGCTGTCGTTGCCTTTCCTGGAGGTTACGGCACCCTGGATGAAGTTTTTGAAACTTTAACCTTAATTCAAACCGGAAAAATAGACCGCAATCATATTATCATTCTTCTTTACGGAGAAAAATACTGGCGGGAAATAATAAACTTCGAATCTTTTTTAAAGTATAAAACCATCAATCAAGAAGACATCCATCTTTTTTCCTATGCCTCCACCCCCAAAGAGGCTTTTTCTTTTTTAAAAAAGAACTTTGTTAAGTTTCTTTAAAAAATTTTACTCTCTGCCTCAGGTATAAAAATAACAAAAGACCAAATATAATACCTATACTGTCTGCTGTAATATCTAAAACATCAAATTGGCGCTGAGGCACAAAATATTGATGACATTCATCTAACAGGCTAAGAATAATGCCACTGCCAATAATAATTACCGATTTTAGTTGGGGTGAGAGGTTTAAGCCTTTAAAATAGCCGTAAGAAAGAAGAAGGGAAAAAAGGCCAAATTCCAAGAAGTGAATTCCTTTATCGGAAAAAGACAAAGGGGCTTTTACCTGGAAAGATTGGGAGGAAAGAAAAATAATAAGAGCGTAATAGAAGATTGAAGGTAGAAAATAAACAAGGTTTTTTATCTTCATGTTGAAAACCCCTGCCATACAGAGGCCATTTATTCTATAAAAAATAAAAATATTTTTCCATAAAAAGTGATTCAAATTCTGCCGTTGATTGATGGCCCAAAATTTGAGATTATTTATACGGTTATCAACATCAACACTTGTCCATTACAATAAGTGAAATGAAATACATTCAAAATCACAGCTATTTAAGAAGAATTATCTGGCTACTAATTCTAGGCTTATTTCTGACATCATGTGCCCGCATCAAATATCAGCCGCCAGCTGACATTCAGACCGGGCTGGCATCTTGGTACGGGCCCCAATTTCATGGAAAACTGACTTCCAGCCGCGAGGTCTTCAATATGTACGATTTGACGGCTGCCCACAGAACGCTTCCTTTCGGAACAAAGGTTATTGTTACTAATCTAAAGAATGGAAAATCAGTTATAGTCAAGATTAATGACCGCGGGCCATTTGTCAGGGGGAGGATAATCGACCTTTCCTATGCTGCGGCCAAAATGCTGGATATGGTTGGTCAAGGAGTGGTCCCCGTCAGGATTGAGGTTCTGGGCCAGGTTCCAGTTGAGTCTGCTCATAAAAATTTTATTGTTCAGGTCGGAGCTTTTGTTTTTGAGAAAAACGCCCGGCATCTTAAACAGGAATTGGAGAATAAATATAAAGGAGTCTATATAGCCCTCTTTAAAACTTCTAACCAAACTTACTACAGAGTAAGAATCAGAGTGGCCAGTATGGAGGAAGCCCAAAAACTTGCAGAGGAACTGGTTAAAGACGGTTATTCAGTCTTTATCATTGAAAAGGAACCAAATTCTGACCAATAATTATAAAAAAGCAGCAGAACAAATTCAGCTAATTTTCTATTTCTCTTTCTTAAAAAGATAGGCCGTGGGGCGATACCTGTTTTCTTGTCCGTCATGGACAGCAAATTTTCGGCCGCTCCACATTGAAGCTGCTCCATATTCTCCTTTTTTGTTTATAGCATAAAAATTAAGGCTGAATCGCGGCCGCCCGTTTTTATCCAAAAGATAAGGCTTAAGTTTTGACTTATCAGCTATTCGTTCTAAAGTTTTAAGGCAGGCTTCTTCTGGAGAAAAGCCTCTTCTCATAAAGTCCACTACCTGGTAACTGCCACAGTTTAAAATGTTAGCTTCACCTCGGCCGGTAGAGCCGGCTGCTCCGACTTCATTATCGACATAAAGCCCAGCTCCAATAAGAGGCGAATCCCCTACCCGGCCTGGTATTTTAAAGAAGAAACCACTGGTTGTAGTCACCCCAGCCAAATTGCCTTTAGGATCAATGGCAATACAATTGATGGTGCCGTGGGTATCCACATAAGCTCTCAGCTCTGGATTAAGAGTCTCAGATTTAGGCGGAAACCAGTAATCTCGGTCAGAAAGAGTTTCTTTGCGGCGCAGCCAAATTTCCCTGGCTTTATCAGTAAGAAGGTTTTCTTCTTTAAAGCCGTGTGCTTTAGCAAATTTCAAGGCTCCTCGGCCTACCAGCAGGACATGATCAGTGCGTTCCATAACCAATCTGGCCACTTTGGAAGGATTTTTAATATTATGAAGACAGGCTACAGCCCCAGCATTATGACTGGGACCGTCCATGACCGAGGCATCAAGCTCAACCACGCCTTCCTCATTGGGAAGGCCTCCATAACCAACTGTAATATCATTGGGATCGCTTTCGACAATATTTACACCAGCAATGACTGCTTCCAATGGATCTTTGCCCTGTTTAAGAAGTTCCATAGCTTTGGCTGTGGCTCTTAGGCCATTTCGGCTGGAAACAACACACATTTTGGCTGGCTTTGGCTGGAGGTAAGCCAAGTTTTTGGCGGGGCTGACCATTGAGGCCAGACCTAAGCCAACGCCTGTCTTTAAAAAATTCCTTCTTGAATATTTATTTTTCATAGTGCCTCCTTTTGTTTTCTGTGGTCATTATTTTATTTATTAACACATTTAGTCTATAAAAAAAACAATTAATTAGCGTTGGGGTCAGACCTTCATAAGTTTCATAATTTTAATGTTTACAATAATTCTAATAGCTTTTGTCCCTTACAAA
>CAZEQD010000053.1:0-13286 GCA_964514305.1 uncultured Eubacteriales bacterium | reverse complement strand
ATTGTACAACGCTTGATGTATATCGAGAAGGGAGCTGTGAGGATTATTTCCCCAACCAGATTCCAGGATATTAAGTAAGCTTTTTATTGACACCAATAAAAAGAAACCACCAGGGAAAGGAGCTCTTTTTTCCGGTTCAGAAAAAGGAGTCTCCCCTTTCCCTGGTTGGATTGGAAGGGAAATTTTGGAAAAACAAATTTTAAATAAGCAGGAAATAAAGAGTATTGTTTCTCGTATATCACGAGAGATAATAAAAAAGAATCCTCAACCTACGACTGTTTTTATTGTTGGAGTTAAGAGTCGAGGTGATGTTTTGGCCAAAAGAATAGCTGAAATGATAGAATCACTAGTGGGCCAAAAAATAGAAACAGCAGCCATTGATATTACCTTTTATCGAGATGATGTCCATTTAAAGGCCTATAAATATGTTGTTAAAGATGAAATTCAATTTGATGTAACTGACAAAAATATTGTCCTGGTTGATGATGTGATTTTTACAGGGAGATCAATCCGGGCAGCTATTGATGCTCTTATAGATTCTGGCCGGCCAAGAACTATTCAATTGGCTGTTTTGATTGATAGAGGCGGGCGAGAACTTCCTATTCAACCAGATTATGTTGGCCAAAAGATTAAAGCTAATCAAAACAATCAAATCCAAGTAAAACTAAAGGAAATTGATGGTCAAGATGAGGTCATAATTTCAGGAAAATGAAAAATAAAATTATAGTGGTGGCTTTAGGCGGTAATGCTATCCTTCAAGCAAATGAAAGAGGTACATATGAAGAACAGATAAACAATGTCAAAAAAGCTGTCTCTGAGATTATAAAGCTTATTAAAGAGGGTTACAAAATAGTTCTCACTCATGGCAATGGGCCTCAAGTGGGTAATTTATATATCCAGAATAGCTTAGCCGGAGAAGTGGTTCCGCCAATGCCTTTAGATGTCTGCTCGGCTGAATCACAGGGGTTGATTGGCTATTTTATCCAGCAGGAAATGCAGAATGAATTAGAAAAGCAGAAAATAAACATACCGGTTGTTACTTTTATTACCCAGGTGTTAGTAAGTGATAATGATCCTGCTTTCAAAAACCCAACCAAGCCCATCGGCCCTTTTCATAATAGAAAAGAAGCTGAGCTGCTTATGGAGAAGACTTCTTTTATTATGAAAGAGGATAGTAACCACCGCTGGCGGCGGGTTGTGCCTTCGCCTCAACCATTGGGAATTGTGGAAAAGGAAATTATAAAGAGTAATATTGAAAAGGGTTTTATTGTTATTGCTTCGGGTGGAGGCGGTATCCCTGTAATAAAAAAGGGCCAAGAGCTGGTGGGTGTAGAGGCAGTAATTGATAAAGATTTATCTGCTTGCCGTTTAGGCCTGGATATAAAAGCCGATATTTTACTTATTCTGACAGATGTGGAGAGGATAGCTTTAAACTATAACACTCCTCAACAAAAGTGGCTTGATAAAATGAGCTTGGCTGAAGCTAAGCGTTATTTAGCTGAAGACCATTTCCGAGAAGGCAGTATGAAACCCAAAGTGGAGGCCTGTCTTGGGTTTTTAGAAAACGGCGGAGAGAAAGGTATTATTGGGGCTCTTTTTTCAGCCTCTTCAGCGGTTAAAGGCTTGAGCGGCACGACCATAACTAAGTAGCCACTCATAAAAAAATTCTTTATTTTTCCCTTTGAGTTATTAAATCCTTTTGTGCTCTCAAATATTGGCCCCAGAATGATAAAAATCCTAAAAAGCAGGATTTTTTTTATTCTATTGACAAATAGATAGATTTATAATTTCTTATAGAATAAAACTTAATAGAAGACTATGACTGCAAGTTTTATTGAAAATAAATTCAACAACTGCTATAAGGGGGTGCAAAAATGAATTTTAAAGGACGGGATATTATCTCCATAAGAGATTTTTCCAAAGATGACCTCCTTTACATTCTGAAAATTTCTAAAGGAATGGAAGTGGATAAACCCCAACTCCTCAGAGGCAAAATACTGGCCACCTTATTTTTTGAGCCTTCGACTCGAACTCGTTTGAGCTTTGAAAGTGCTATGTATAGATTGGGGGGAGAGGTGATAGGTTTTTCAGACGAGAAAGTATCTTCTGTAAAAAAAGGGGAAACTATCTGGGATACAGTAAAGATGGCCGAAAAATACAGTGATGTTATTGTCATCAGAAGCCCTATCGAAGGGTCGGCTCGCTTAGCTGCCGAGGCTGCTTCTGTGCCGGTAATAAATGGAGGTGACGGAGCTAATCAGCATCCAACTCAGATGCTTCTTGATCTCTATACTATCCAAAAAACCAAAAATAGGATAGATGGTCTAAAAATTGGTTTTCTCGGGGATTTAAAATATGGAAGAACTGTTCACAGTTTAGCTGTGGCTTTAAGTTATTGGCAGGTAGAGATGTATTTTATTGCACCTCAGGCTCTGCAAATGCCCGAATATTACCTTAATGAGCTGGAAACGAAGGGAATTACATGTCATAAAACCAGTGATGTTTTTGAAGTCAGTGACAGTTTAGATGTCCTTTATGTTACTCGAATCCAGCAGGAAAGATTCCCTGATCCGATGGAATATGAAAAATACAAGAACGCTTACAGATTAGACAGAACGTTATTAGAATATGTCAAAAAAGATTTAAAAATAATGCACCCATTACCGAGAGTAGGAGAGATTAGCCCTGAACTTGATGAAACTGATCATGCTCTCTATTTTGAACAAGCAGCTAATGGAGTTACAGTAAGAAAGGCTTTGTTGGCTTTAGTTTTGGGCAAGGAGAAATAAGATGAAAGAGAGGAAAGTTCCAGCCATAAAAGATGGGACGGTGATCGATCACATACCCAGCAGGGATACTTTTAGAATTATCAGAATTTTGAATCCTCAAGAATTTATTCATCCCATAAGTGTTGCCTTGAATCTTGAGAGTAAAAAAATAGGCAAAAAAGGGGTAATTAAAATAGACAACAGGTTTTTAACTAAAGGCGAAGTCAACAAAATCGCCATCCTTGCTCCCCAAGCTACAGTTAGTATTATTCGCAATTATAAAGTTCAAGAAAAAATTAAAGTTAAAATACCAGAAGAGTTGGTGGGTATAATAAACTGTACCAATCCAGTTTGTATCACTAATAAAGAGAGAGTAGTCTCCAGGTTTAAAGTCTTAGGTAAAGATCCCCTTGAAGTTAAGTGCCATTATTGTGAGCGAGTCTACAGCAAAGATGAACTGGAAATAAAGGCTAAATAAAGAAAACTCGAGAAGTTAACATCCCAAAGTGGCCACCATAACTGCCTTAATAGTATGAACTCTGTTCTCAGCTTCATCAAAAACAATGGATTTTTCTGATTCAAAAACTTCATCGGCAACTTCCATTGCTTCTAGACCAAATTTTTTATATATTTTTTCCCCAACAATTGTCTGACGGTTGTGAAAGGCTGGCAGGCAATGCATGAATTTTACTTGGGGATTGCCAGTCATAGCTATAACTTCCATATTTATCTGGTAAGGTTTTAATAGTTTTATTCTCTCTTGCCAGACAGCATCTGGCTCTCCCATGGAGACCCAAACATCAGTATAGAGGAAATCACAGTCCTTAACCCCGTTTTTTACATCATTAGTTATTATAAGTCTAGCGCCAGTCTCGGCTGCAATCTCTTTAGCTTTTTCTACTAATTCTTTATTAGGCTGAACAGAAAGAGGAGCCACAGCCCGAAAATCCATGCCCATCTTGGCTGCGCCGATAAGTAGAGAATTCCCCATATTATTTCTGGCATCTCCCAGATAAGCAAATTTAATTTCTTTTAAAGGTTTATCGGAGTGCTCCTTCATGGTCATAAAATCAGCTAAGACTTGAGTTGGGTGGAATTCATTAGTAAGGCCATTCCAGACTGGAACTCCGGCATACTGGCCCAATTCTTCCACTATTTCCTGGCCAAAGCCGCGGTACTCTAGGCCATCATACATTCTGCCTAAGACTCGAGCGGTATCCTTAATTGATTCTTTCTGGCCTATCTGAGAACCAGTTGGCCCCAGATAAGTAACGTTGGCTCCTTGGTCATAAGCAGCTACTTCAAAGGCACATCGAGTTCTGGTAGAGGCTTTTTCAAAGATTAGAGCAATATTTTTGCCTTTCAATCTTGGCTGCTCTGTGCCAGCATATTTCGCCTTTTTTAGATCAGCTGCAAGCTCCAGGAGGAAGCCGATTTCCTGGGGAGTGAAATCGAGGAGTTTAAGGAAATTTCTGTTTTTTAAATTATAAGCCATTTTTTCCCTCCATCTTCTGATAAAACTCTTTTTCTCAGGGCTAAGGAAATAGCCTGGCTACATCTTTGATAGAGTCAAATATGTAATCAGGCTTAATGTTGCTGTTAAGATCAGTTTCTTTAAATTCACCTGCTTTTACCAAGGCTGATTTTAAGCCTGCATTTTTGGCCCCTAGGATATCTGTAGCTATCTTATCTCCTACCATTAGGACTTTGCTTTTGTCAACATGCATAGTCTCCAAAGTGATTTGGAAAATATATCTGTTAGGCTTGCCAATATAGGTGGCTTTGACTTGAGCTGCTTCTTCCAGCATTTTTCCATAGGCACCTACAGTCAGTTCAAGTTGACCTAGACTATTATCTACCATTTCGGTAATCATGACAATTAATTTTGCTCCCTTTTTCAGCAGTTGAAGAGCTTTGTTCATGTTGTGGAAATTGAATTCTTCCCGCATATCTCCCAAAACTAAATATTCTGGTTTTTCAAGATCTTGATTAAAGTCCTTGAACTCTTCCAGTCCTTTTCCCTTGAGCATTATCCAGCAGGATTGCGGTTGGAGAGATCTGAGATATTGAGCGGTGGCATAAGAGGCAGTTATAACTTCAGTTTGGTGAATGTGGAAGCCCTTTTCTTTTAATTGGTTGGCGCATTGTTTTCTGCTTTTTAAAGTGCTGTTAGTTAATATTCTGATTATTATTCCTTTTTCTCTTAAAGAATTAATAAGCTCCACAGCCTCTGCATAAACCTGGCCTTGAAATTCGAGAACGCCATCAACGTCAAAAATAACTCCTTCGAATTTTTCAGAGTTCATTTCTATTAGTACTAATTCCTAAGAAACATTTCAAGGCATTTGAAAAGGAGCAAAAATTAATAGAGTAAAGTTAATTTCGGTTTTATTTAATCAGAAGTCTTTAAGCACATCTTCAAGAGTAGGTGAACCTACTTCTTCAATTTCATACTGAACCCGAAGGACTTTTTTATCTGTTTTTATTAAGCGGCTGAGATCAATAGGAGTCCCACTGACCACCAGATCGCAGTCGCTGTTGTTAATAGTCTGAGTTAGTTCAGCAATCTGAGTTTGACCATAACCCATGGCTGGTAGAACTTTGTCTAAATGGGTAAACTTTTCAAATGTTTTTTTAATGCTGCCCACAGCGAAAGGTCTGGGATCAATTATTTGGGCTGCTCCATATTTATTGGCCGCGACTACTCCGGCCCCATAAGCCATTCCTCCGTGAGTTAAAGTGGGGCCATCTTCGATTACTAGTACTCTTTTATTAGCTATTTCCTGACCATCAGAAACGATAATGGGAGAGTTAGCTTTGATCACGGTTGCCTTTGGATTTATTTTTTTAATATTATCGAGGGCAATGTCTATTTTTTCTTTGTCAGCTGTGTCAATCTTGTTTACAACCAGCACATCAGCTTTCCTGAAGTTTGTCTCACCAGGATGATATAGGAGTTCATGACCGGGACGGTGAGGATCAACAACTACAATGTCTAAATCAGGTTTATAAAAAGAAAAATCATTATTACCACCATCCCATAGGATTACATCTGCCTCTTTTTCTGCTTCCTCCAGGATGTCTTTGTAATCTACCCCAGCATAGACCACAATCCCATTGGCAATGTGGGGTTCATATTCTTCTCTTTCTTCAATAGTACACTCGTGTTTAGCCAAATCTTCATATTGAGCGAAGCGCTGAACCCTCTGCTTTACCAGATCACCGTAGGGCATAGGATGGCGGATAACCGCAACTCTTTTACCTTTGTTTTTTAGGAGAAGGGCTATTTTTCGACTGGTTTGACTCTTGCCACAACCTGTCCTTACAGCACAGACAGAAACTACTGGTTTCTGGCTAGTAAGCATAGTTGCATTTGGCCCTAGAAGGACATAGGTAGCCCCTGCAGCCATGACTTCAGAGCCTTTATGCATTACGTATTCGTGAGAGACATCACTATAGGAAAAATAGACTTCATCCACTCCTTCTTTCTTTATGAGAGATGTAAGTTCTTCTTCGGGATAAATGGCAATTCCTTGGGGATACAATTTTCCAGCCAAAGCAGCAGGATATTTTCTGTCTTCAATGTCAGGGATTTGAGTGGCTGTGAAAGCGACAACGCGGTATTGCTCATTATCTCTGAAATAGACGTTAAAGTTGTGGAAATCTCTTCCAGCTGCACCCATTATAATTGCCTTCTTCATTTAAGTACCTCCTTGATTTAGGTTTAAAAATACTTTTTCTTTAATATTTTTCAAAAACAAATTATATATCACAGTCCTCTATTTTATGCAAATATATAAAAGTTGGCAATTTGATAAGTCAAATAGTTTAAAAAAATTCTTATAAGATGAAAAACTGTAAAATCAAGAGGAGAAAAAATACAAATTTAATTGACATGATATAAGGAGTTTGCTATAAGCCTAGGAAAAGATTTTTTGGTAGAAATGATAGATCTAAAGCAGCAAATAGAGGCTTATAGATAGGAGTCTTTCAGCTATGGAAATTAAAATAGTTTGGGGTAAAAGCGAAGGAGAAACTTTAATTAGTTCTTTTGATAAATCATTACTTAAGGCAGGAATTCATAATTTTAACCTGATTTATTTAAGCTCAATAATTCCTCAAAAGGCTGTTGTCACGGAGGTTGGTACTTATAAATCTAATCATAAAATTGGTGATATTTTACATGTGGTTATTTCCACTATAAGCAGTGATAAGGCCGGAGCCCAGATTACAGCCGGGTTGGGCTGGGTTAAAACGGCTGAAGGAGGGCTGTTATTTGAATCAAATGGCCAATTTAGCCCCGAAAAATGCAGCCAAGAAATTGAAAAAGGCCTAACAGAAATGATGTCTGCTCGAGGCTGGCAAGGTGAGATTAAGATGAAGGTTATCTCTCATAGAGTGAAGAAAAAAGCCAATATAACAGTAGCTGCCGTTTACGATTTTTAGAGAAAAATAGCTAATATTAAAGGCTATGGAGTTTTAGGAAACGAAACCTGGTAAAAATAAACCAGAATCAGGAAAAATATAGCTCCAATTAAAACCATCAGAAGAAATTCTTTAAGAAAATTTTTTAGATTTATCATTATTTTAGCCTGTTTATAATTGAATCAAATTTAGAGCGGATTTTTAGAAGTACACTTAGCAAAACTCCTACTGGGCAGAAAGCACGGCAGAATAAGCGACGGCTAAAAAAAGAACCAAGGATTACAGCTGGCATAATGTACCACTGAATATTCATTCCTTCAGCCCTAAAGAAAGTGGCAAAGGGCTCATAAGCTCCTAAAGCAGGATTCAAAGTTAAAAATGTAATAATTAAAGCCAGCCAGGTCAGAAAGTATGCCAGATATTTGGTCAAAATGAGGTTTTTTTTATTTAGTTTAAGATTTATCCCGCTAATTTTAGCAGTGAATTCCTGCAAAGCACCAAAGGGACACAAATAATAACAATAAAGATTGCGTTTTAAAATTAGGGGAAAGGATAAAGCTCCAAATATTAACATCCACCAGAAGATATTTTCTTTAAGAGGCGGGATAAAACCAAAAAAAAGAGCTGATATATTCCCGATAGAAATAGCTGCATTTAGATAAAAACCAAGAAAAATAAAAGTAGTCCCTAAAATAAAATATCGCAGTATTTTAAGGTTGAGTTTAAGATCTATAAACATCAACATATAGAGCGAGAGTAAAATTACTTCTCTAATTCCAAATTTCCACTTTCTTTCTGCTCCTTTGAAGGGAAACTTTAAAATTTTTCTTCCAATAGAATGACTTCCTTTTCTTACAGCTTCTGTAACTGCTTTAGAAGATATAGTGGCTTGAGTGACCGTATCAATATCTTGGCCAATGGAAAGGGGATCAGAAACTTTTTTTCCAATGAATTGCTGGAAGAATTTGTGATTTTGAATTTTATGGAAAAAAGAAGGTGTTTCTTTGTATTCAAGGACAACTATTTGGGTAATAATTCCTTTGGAATCTGTAATTGTTGCCAGCTTCAGAGGGCCTCCCCATCCCTGGGCTTTTTCTACAACAATATAAATTAATGTTTTTCCAGTGCCTTTATTGTGGGCTTCAAATAAGAGAGGATTATTGCTTATTTTAAAAATTTCTGAGTTTTGAGGAATGAACTTCTGGAGTTGGCTGACTATTTGAGTTCCTTTCTTTGTAGAGCCAAGAATATAAGCTATCGATAGAGTGATAACAGCCAGCAGGAGAGCTGCATTTTTTAAAGATAGCTTCATCTTATTAAATGGATTTAAGCGGTGGCAGACATCGAGATTAGGAGTTATTTTTCTTAGCAGGTTGTGTTTTCGGGCGGCTATTTTTAATGATTTTTCTCCTGGTTATAGCCAAAATTATAAGAGCTAATCCGCCAAATATCAATAAACCCAAGCCTGCTGCTCTGGTTTCTCCTTCTATGATACTGGTTACTAACCAAGCAATAGAAAAGAAGCCTAAAAATAATCCTATGATTAATCCTGACCAAGAAAGAAACGAAATTTTCAAATTATTTTTTGAAATCTGACTTTTTAAGCACCAAATAGAAAGGACTATGAAACCACCTAAGACAAACCAAACGATATCCATTAGGGTACTCCTTTTTTTAATCTCATCATAGATTTAATCTTCATCCCAGAAGTTGGCATTAGCTTGGCTGTTTCGAATTGATCCATAGCCAAATAAATTATCCATTCTGGCCAAAAAGTATTGAAAAGGAGCAATGGGTAAAGCAGCTAAAGTAGCTCCTAATTTATGATTCCACAAGGGAAGTTTATTGTAAGGACAGGAAGAAATACAATTAGCGCAGTCTGACCCATTTTCTCTCCAGAATTGGATGCATTTTTCAGGATTGATGTACCATTTTAAAACACCAGGATTATTAGAGATTGTTTCTCCTTCGAGGGTGGGGGGGCCGAAGGAGATAGCTTGGGAAGGGCAAGCTTGAGCGCAGCGCTTACAGGTTTTACAAAATTGCCAGACACCAAAAGTTTTAGGCCTATCTGGCTGCAGCTTGAGCTCTGTAAATACTTTGACGATCCGTACCCGAGGTCCAAACTCCTGAGTTATAAGCAAACCGTTTCGACCCAGTTCGCCAAGACCGGCAGCAATAGCATAAGGAATGCTCAGGGAAACATCGTTGCCGTGGCCAAAAGCCCGGTAACCAAGCTGGCGGATAAAAGCGGATACTGAACAGCCAAGGGCACACATGTGAGAATAGCCCAAACCAGTAGCTGCTTCTTCTAAGGCAGAAGGAGAGAGAGATATTCCCTTATAATTCATTTCTACGGCCATAACTACCACAGATTTGGGTTGGAAAGGAAATTCTGGAGGGATTAATTCAAACTGAGGTGGCTCTTCGGGAGAATACTCTGCATTTATATTCTCTTTAACAAGATGTGAATAGGTCCAGAGGGGATCATAGTCGGCAATTCCTACCAGGCTGGCCCCGAGAAAATGAGCTGCTTTTTTTATCTTTTTACTGGCATCTTTTGCATCTTTAAATTTAAATTTTTTGGGGTTGACTGGTTCATCCCAGTCATAAGCTGGTGTCTGGGGCTGCCCACCTTCACTGCCTGGGGCAAATTTATTGTCAACTGTCCAGCCGGCTTCGCTCAAAGCATAATCAAGTTGACTCCAGCCATGTTGATTTAATTTGGATGTTCTTTCTGATTTACTGGCTGCTTCTTCTATTTTATTTATTAGTTCGTAATCCCATAACTGCCGATTGAAAATAGTGTATTTTTGATTCATACGCTTACATTTATCAGTGATTTCAATGGGAAAACGAGCTTTACTTGGGGAAGATAAAATAGGAGGAGAAGAGGCAGAGAGAGTAAGGACAGCTCCCGAAAAACCAGCAGCGGTTCCGCCTAACAAAAATTGGCGGCGGTTTAGTTTTTTTTCTTGGTGGTTTCGTCTATTGGAAATTTGAGGTGAATTGTTTGCTTTAATTTTCTTCTTGTCCATTGATTATCCTCCATCCTCAAAATATTTGAATTTCAAATCTTGTGAAAGGAAAAGAATAATTTTTGCTATATTCATCATATTCGTAAATTTTTCTTGAATAATAAACTATTTTTACAAAAAAAAACAAGGATTATATTAATTTAATGTTAATTATTATTTAAAATTTAGGTAGAATATGAGAATATAAAATAATTAAAGTAAAACAGATTAAAATTATTATTACCATTGAATTAAATTTTTAAAAGTAAGGAGATACTGCTTTAATATTTTTTCTTAGTTAAAAAAGGAGGCATAAAGTGTTTAGAGGAAAGTTCAAAAAGTTTTTTTGTTTTGTTTTAATAATATTTTTAAATTTTGGTTTCTTTGTTTTAGAGGGCTTTAGCCAGAAGCTTTCTGAAGATTTTTTAAAATTCTTTCATTACCGCTCAATTGGCCCTACTCGCCAAGGGGGGAGAATAATTGATATTGCTGTGCCTGACTGGAAGAAGCAACCTTATACTTTTTATATTGCTTGTACTGGGGGCCTCTGGAAAACAACTAATTATGGTAACTCCTTTGAACCCATCTTTGATAACCAGGGTTCCATTGCCGTAGGAGATGTAGCTGTTTCCTGGTCGAATCCCGACATAATTTGGGTAGGAACAGGAGAAGCTAATGTAGCTGAGCTTTATGGAGACGGAGTTTATAAATCAGTCGATGGGGGGAAGAGGTGGCAACATATGGGATTAAGAGAATCTCGCTATATTGGCCGGATTAGGATTCATCCTCAAAATCCTGATATTGTTTATGTGGCCGCCCTTGGTTACGCTTTTTCTGATAATCCTGAAAGGGGTGTCTATAAAACTACAGATGGTGGTCAGAATTGGATCAAATCTTTAGAAGTTAAAAGCAATGGAAAGTTTGTAGGTGCAGTTGATTTGGTTATGGATCCATCCGATCCAGAGGTGCTTTATGCAGCTATGTGGGAGAGGCCAGAGGGCGAGGGTAGCGATATTTACAAGACTTCTGATGGTGGGAAATCATGGAAAAAACTTACTAACGGCCTACCCCAAGGAAAGTTGGGGAGAATAGGCCTTGATATTTATCTCAGGAATCCAAAAATCCTTTATGCTACTATTCTTGAACCTAAGCGCCGGGTTGGAATTTACCGGACAGATGATGCTGGTCATTCCTGGGTTAGGAGAGGTGAAGCCATTAGGGGAGGTTCTTTTTTTGGCCAGATAAGGGTAGATCCTAACAATCCTGATATAGTCTATAATTTTCAGGCCCAGATGGATAGATCCACTGATGGAGGTAAAACCTGGGGCAGGGCCTGGCGATGGGGAGGTGATTGGCATGCCCTTTGGATCAATCCTGAAAATAGTAATAATATTTTAGGTGGCTATGATTATGGCTTTGCTCTAACCCATGATGGCGGTCTCCACTGGTATCATGCTGATGAATTACCTTTGGCTCAGTTGTATGCCATATGTGTCGATATGGATTATCCCTATTACGTTTATGGAGGCATGCAGGATTTTGGCACCTGGAAAGGTCCCAGCACCAATAAAGGCTATGTGCCTATTAGATTTGAAGATTGGTCTCAGGTAGGAACAGCAGACGGATTAAGCTGTCAGGTTGATCCCAATGACAGCCGCTGGCTCTATCTTGAGACTCAAAATGGAGGTCTGGTCAGGTTTGACCAGAAAGAAGGCGTAAAGAAAAGAATTAGATATAGAGGGGATCCCAACCTCCGCTTTAATTTTCATGCTCCTGTTTTAATTTCTCCCCATAACAGTCAGGTAATATATCATGGAGCCAATGTTCTTCTTAGTTCTGACTATCGTGGGGAATGCTGGCGGGTAATAAGCCCTGATCTTTCTAATCCTGAGAAAAAACACCTCACCCGGCGGGAAAAAGGAACAATTACGACTATTGCTGAATCACCAGTTAAGCAGGGTGTGCTTTGGGTAGGGACGGATGATGGCAATCTATGGATAAGCCTGGATAATGGTGCTAACTGGCAGAAGCTAAACGATCGCCTTCCAGACAATCCAGAATATTGGATTAGTCGGGTGGTTGCGTCTCATCACTATGCTGGTACTGCCTATGTAGCTATGTCAGGCTTAAGAAGAGATGATTTCAGGCCTTTTCTTTATAAAACAGATGATTTTGGACAAACCTGGATTTCTTTAGCTGCAAACCTTCCTCAAGAGCCAATCAATGTCATTGTTGAAGATAACAAAAATCCAAATTTACTGTTTGTAGGCACAATGCGGGCTGTCTATGTTTCTATAGATGGCGGGCAGCACTGGACAAAAATGAAAAATAACATGCCGACTATTCCAGTATATGACTTAGTTATCCATCCTCGAGAGAATGATCTGGTGGTTGGCACTCATGGCCGAGGATTTTACATCACAGATATTTCCCCTTTTCAAGAATTAACCTCTGAAGTACTGGCTGAGAAAGTGCATCTTTTTGCGATAGAGCCTAAGGTTCAGTGGAAAATAATAAATCAGCATACTCGAAGTGCCCAGAATTTTGCTGGGGAGAACGAGCCAAGAGGGGTGATAATTAACTATTATCTAAAGGATAAAGTTAAAGATGAGGTAAAGGTCACCATTTTAGCTGGAGCTAAAATTCTTCAGGAATTAAAAGGGACCAATAATTCTGGGTTAAATAGAGTTATTTGGCCCTTTACCTGGAAAAGGGAGCGAACAGCAGAAGAAAAGAAGAACTTTAAAGAAACAAGAGGAGTTCCTTTCGATTCTGAAGGGGAGTGGGGACAGGAATATTTCGATTATTATGATCAGCTTGAATGGTATGGCAGTGAAGACACTGAGGTGGGTATCAATGGTCAATCTTTAATGACCAGACGTCATATCCATGATTGGGAGACAGATCCCAATTATAAGTACACTCGTGTTCGCCCAGGGCAATACACGGTTATTCTCACCATAGGTCATAAGATTTTAAAAAAGAGAGCATTGGTTTTAAAAGATCATTGGATTAGGGATCAGGAGTAATTAATAACTATTATAATCTAATTTAAAAAGAAGAAGCGATAGAAAAA
>CAZEQD010000052.1:0-13322 GCA_964514305.1 uncultured Eubacteriales bacterium | reverse complement strand
AAGAAGATTAGGTGGGAAAGAATGAGCTTAAAATATTATTTAAACATAAGTTTGGTCAGTCTTTTTATTTTTTGCTCTTTATTTATAACTGGGCTCCTTCATGGAGAAGAGGTGAAAATAAAAAAAGAAAAAGGTATAACCGTAGTTTATAATCCCAAAATGCCGGCATCTCTCCCCGGAGAACCAGCTCAAATAATATTAAAAGAGGATTTATCTATCGGAGTTAAAGAAGGCCAGGAAGATTACATGCTTCTTGAACCCGTGGGGCTTGAGGTTGATGCTCAGGGCAATATCTATGTTCTGGATCGGAAAGCAAGCCATATAAAAGTTTATGATAAGAATGGGAAATTTTTAAGGACTATCAGCAAAAAAGGCCAGGGGCCAGGAGAGGTTCAAAGCCCAAGAGATATTCATATAACTCCAGAGGGAAAGATTTTAGTTAATGATATGCTTACCCGTCGTCTTCTTTTCTTCAGCCTTGATGGTCAGTTTATTAAAGAAGTTTCGGCAGGTAAGATGTGGATGTTGCTTAATCCAAAAGTAGATACTTCAGGAAATATAATTGCAGCCTTTACTCTTATGGGTGAGGAATTTAAAGAAGAATTGAAGAAATTTGACTCTGAACTTAAGCCAATTTTGACTATCGCTTCTATCCCTGTGGGCAAGCCACCGGTTTTCAATCCTTATTTCCCTCGAGTTTATTGGTGTGTCGATAAGGAAGATAATATTATATGGGGAATTACGACAAAATATGAATTTAATATTATTAATCCTCAAGGAAAATTGACAAAGAAGATAGTTAAGGATTACAATCCTGAAAAAATCACCAAAAGTGATAAAGCCAAAATAATTAAAGATATGTATGGTGATAATCCAGTTCCATCCGATGTGAAATTAGAATTTCCCAAGAATTTCCCTGCCTTTAGAGAATTTACCTGTGATGAGCAGGGAAGAATTTTTGTCAGAACCTATGAGAAAACAAAAGAGGGGAAAGGAAGTTATTACGATTTATTTGATCCTGAAGGAAGATATATCGCCAAGGTTTTTCTTAAATTAAGACCACTGCTCTGGAAGCGAAACAAGATGTATACTATTTATGAGGATGAAGAAGGCTATCGATTTGTCAAACGCTATTCTGTAATCTGGAAGTAAGAGATAAAAACTAAAAAAATTTTTATTATCTTAGTATTTTAACTTAAATTCACCTTTGATGGGCTTTAATTGTTTTTTCCATTCAGGGAATACAAAAAGCTTATAACTAACCCTATCTGTTCTTCCTAATTCGTACCTGGCAGAAGAATCAGTTTGAGAACATCTTAATGATATTGTTCTCTTTTTTTGAGGCTTGAAATTTCCTATATCGGCGTTGACACTGCATAAAATTTTATCTTCTATAGTGAAAATAAGTCTGAAGTGAGTTCTGCCAATAGTTCTTGTACCTTTATTGAAAACTTCAATAATTAATCCAGGTGGAAGAGTAGCTTCGACTTTTGCTACAGAAACGCCGAGCCATTTTAGAAGGTTTTTTTCTTCTGATTTTTCTTCCATCCAGGCTATAATGCTTTTTATTATTATTATAGACAAAGCGGCAAGGGCTATTCCTAAAAAAATATATTCTATTTTCTTTTTGGTGATTTTAATCACTTGCTATTCTCTCTTTTTTTACTCCTTTTGATTTTATCAATTTTTATTTTGAGCCACAATCTGTTGATGGAATGAGATAACCTTGCCATATCCATAATAACCAGCGATAGATAAAAAACTATATTACATAAATAAAATGTAGGAGTAGTGATTATATTAAGAAGAGATCGTTTCTCTAAGTCCTCATCCAGTTTTCAGAATTGATATCATTTCTTCTTTTCTTTCTGCCCTTTTATTTTAGAAATCAATTCTTCAGCCTTTTGGTGGAAGGCTCTATGCATGGCTGCTTTTCGGGCAAGAGATAGGGCTTTGTCCTTTATTCCTGAATTAAAGTAGCTGGCTGCGGCATTATAATAACAGGTGCTTTGAGTTAGAAAAGTTGTGGCCAGCTGTGATTTTTTTCTTAAAAGAAGTTTTTTCTTTCTTTCCTCAGAAAGAGAAGAATTCTCAATGCCTTTTATTTTTTGGCTGATCGCTTTTTCATTATTTTCAAAGCAGGCAGCAGCTTTATCAAAGTAAAAACCAGCTTTCTTCCAGGAATTTTGTTGGCTCTTTATCTTACCCATATAAAGAAGAGCTTGACCGTCATCTGGATTTAGGTTGATGGCCTTATTAAGGTCTTTTTCAGCTTCAGCCATCTTCCCTAGTTGGAAAGCGATTATACCAGCCAAGGAATGAACTTCGTGGTGGCCGATTAAATATTTTTTGGCTGATTCGATATCTTCCCAGGCTTTTTGAAATTGCCCCAGCTCATTCTCATTCCAAGCCAGCCAGTAGTTTGTTTCGCCCATGAGATATGTGCCTTGAGCCAGGAGTCTATCTAGGCATTTAATAGCTTGGTCATACCTTCCTAAATAACTCAAACTAATAGCTTTTCCTAAAAGAGCTTCTCTATAAGAAGGTACCAACTGAAGAGCCTTCTCATTAAATTTAAGACATTTTTCAAATTCTTCGAAAGCAAAATAAATTTTGGTTAGAGACATAATTGTTGATATTGAATGAGGAAAATGCTGATGAGCAATCAAGAATTTTTTTTCGGCAGAGATTATTTTGCCCAAGGCTAAGTCTAATTCACCTAAAAAATAATAAGCTTCATAAAATTTTGGTTCTTTTTCGATGAGAGCTGTTAGTTTCTTTTTGTCAACTTTGGAGGCGGTGGCTAATTTATATTGAATTAGAGGGGAGTTAGAAAATATTTCCCCTAATTGAGAAATGCTCTCTTTTTCTTTGAAGAAAGAAGAATACTCTATTTTGAATGAAATATAGAAATAAGCATAAAATTCTTCTGCTTCTGATTTTTCTTTTAATTTTGTCTTCAAAGCCTCAACATTTTTCTCCAGCCAGGTATAATAATTTTCTATTTCCGATTCTTTTTCGAGGTAAATTGTCATAAATCTTATTCTCTGCCTTGATAAGATGTAGGCTATTTTTAAATAGGGCAGGAATTCAGCTAAGTTGGGATTATTCTGGATGAGAGAAGAGGCTGTTTCCTGATATTTATTCTCTAATGTGCTCATTTCATTTTGTCTAAGGACCAAAAGGAGCGATGTTTTCAGTAATTTTTCTTTAATTTTTATTTGAAAACGAGGAAAGGAAAGCAGACTTTGGTAGATCTGGAAAGCTTTTTTAAGACAGAGGTAGCAGCCTTGGTGATAAAAGCTATCTGCTTTTTTTAGCTGTAGATTATATTCGGCCAGTTGCTGAGGCGTGACTTGAACTTGTCTCCTGGGTTTGCAGAAAGGGAAGGAAAGCAGTAAAAAAAGTAAAAAAAATATCTTTGCTGATTTATGGAGTTTGAGCATCAATAAAATTATATATCATTAAATACGATTAGAATATGAGAACTGTTTATTGGCTAGTGTACAATTTTGTTCGCAATTTTAGATTTAAGGAGGTAGCCATCGTAATCTCTTTTCAAAAACAAAATTTTGCATTCTAAATACAGAAATATTTTCTTAAAGTTAAATCGCCTTCGCAAATACAGCTAAACTAATCAATTAATTTGTGGCCGCAGTGAGGGCAGACCTGCCAATTCTTTTCTACAGGCTTATGGCATTGAGGACAGACAGGCTGCAGGCGTGTTCCACAGTTAGGGCAGAAGACAAAATTGGAAGAGACTGGTTCCTGGCAATTGGGACAATAAGAGATTGTTGGTGGAGTTTTAGGGGCTGCCAAGCTGTCGGAACGGACTAATAAATAAATCAATAGTCCTATTAAGTTGCCAATGAAAACCAGAAGGGCCCACAGCACGCCATTCATACCCCGCCGCTCAGCGTCGCGATAAACCCAGACAATAACCAGAATCCAGATTGCCAACATGGCCAGCGACAGAATAGAAAGTGATGTAAAAGTAAAAAATCTATACGGCCAGAAGCTTATCCGGCCGATGTCTGCATTTCTCATTAGGTGAAGAAAGCCTGAGAAAAAGCCAAAAGGCGTTAGAATTAGAGGAGTCATCTGAAAAGCAAAAAAGATAATAATGACTACCAGTAGGATAAGCCCTATTGTTTTGGCGGTTGAAGTGGCCATTTAATACCTCCTTCTTCATGCTTGAGGACAATCCCTTGGCATGAAGTTGATTTACAACAGCATAATCTAACTGCCAGTTTATATTTGCTTGAAATCATGATTTTTCACTCGATATTTCTTTATCAGAATAGGTGTAAAGAAAAGCATGACAGTATTTTGAATAATTAAGGATAAAACCAGAATGCTTTGAAAAGAAAGAGGCTCAATGAGGTTGATGTTTTTTATTTGGGGCAGGATAAAGAGTGCTGTTATTGAAGTCAGAACTGCCAAAGCAGCCCATATATAAGAAGGAATCGAGGATGAAGAAGAAACTCGAGAAGAGAATTTATGATCAACAGTATGTGCTTTGGCTATTTCTGTTTGGCATCTGGATTGAGTTTGTTTTAAAAAGTCTGGAGAAGGTTTGAAAACAGGAAGGTTTTTAAGGTTAGCACGAATATTTTTTATGTCATCTCTAAATGCTGCACAATTACTACAAATCTGTAAATGTTTTTCTATTAAGGCTAATTTACAGCTGCTTAATTCTTCTTCTGATGAGTCGATGATTAACTGTTGAATTTCTTTACATTTCATTTTGTTCTCCTATTAAAGGATTGGGAGAAGTTTTAGTCTTGGAAAGAGATAAAATGCACCGAAGCCGCCTGACTGCCCGGTACATTAGTGATTTTACTGTGCCCAGCGGCATTTTTAGAATCTGGCTTATTTCTGCCTGTTGAAATCCTTCTACTTCTTTTAAAATAAAGACGAGACGCTGTCGCCCAGGCAGTTTGGCCAGAGCCTGAGAAATGGCCAGGCTGGTATTTATGTTTTCCATTTGATCATTTTTGTTTAGCCTCATTCCTGAAGGTTCAAAATTTGATGTTCTCTGATGATGTTTAAATTCTCTAAACTTTTGAAGCAGGAATAATCTTTTTATCCTCTTCTTACGCAGCTCATCCCGGTAAATGTTGGCTGTAATGGTCAACAGCCAGGCTCTGCATCTTTTATTATTCAAATCTTTAGGAAGATTTTTAATAACCCGCATCCAGGTCTCCTGGAATAAATCTTCTGCTTCGCCTCTGTTTTGAGTTAGATAATAAGCGAAGCTGTAAACCAAGGAGTTATATTTTTCATACAGCACGTTAAATAGTTTATGATCTAGAGCAATACCTTTCTGAATTTCATTGCCTCTTTCAGGCTTCAATCAGTTCTCCTGTCACCTTAAATTTCAATCCACAAGACGTGTGGGGATAGAAAAAAGTTCTACTTCATTTTATTTTTTTTACTGTGAAGCTTCAATTGGAAAAGGCAGGGGAGCACCAATACTCTGGTTAAAAACAACTATTTCTACATTACCGAGGCTGAGCAAACAGAAGAGAATTTTTGGGTTAAATGCTGTAAGATGATCTGGGATTGAAGAAAAGACAAAGACGATGATTGCATTATTGAAAAAAACAGAATTTTCTTAAAAAGATGTCAGCAAAACAGCGATGATGCCAGTTAAAAATATGCCATCAAAAGTACCTGCCCCGCCAATAGAGGCCACCGGAGCACCGAGCTGAGCAATTTTTATATTCATTAGGTCAGCTCCAATCAGCGTTCCCAGAGTACCTGAAACATAGGCAATGATGGGAGTAGTGCCAGGAGGGAAGGGAATTTAATATCATTTTAATCCGATTTTTTATAATTGACTGAAATACCAGGGCTGCAACTGCGATGAACCAAATATTTTAACTGAATTTCAATCCTGATCTATCTTCGATAGGTGCCATCAGGAAGCTTAGTAGGAAATCCGTAGCGGGGATCAGTTAATAATTTATAGATAGTTGGATCTCCATTTTTGACTTTTTCTTTGGTGTTGAGCCGCCATTCATTTTTAATATAGTCAAAACGGCCAGGAAAATCTTGGGCTCCTAATATTGAGGTTAAAGCCCAGTATATATATTCAGTAATCTGACAGCTGTAGTCACAGGTTTTATCATAATAAGTAAACCAGGCATTATTGGGGTATTTCTCTGGAACCTGGAGAAAATGCCCACCCCGGGCAGCATCCAGAGCCTTGGCCACTTCAGTTCCCTCATTTTCACCAAAGACTTCAGGATAGGCGTAAGCATAGCCGGCATGGGTGACAATATGAAGTAATTCTTCCAGAGAGGCATCGAAGAGACCCTGGGCAGCGCCGTTAGGATGAGTCTCTTCATCATATAAATCCTGTCCTTCCCAATCACGTGGAGGGCCGGCTTTAAAAAATTTTCTAAGGTCTGGACTATCGCCTGTTTTGACCATTATTACATAAGCTTTATGGTCAAGCATTGCTTGTAGGACTTTAGGATTATCTACTTGGCCATCCTCATCATTATCAAGGTATTGGGCTAGGACGTTAGCTGCATGAAGTAATTTTATGTCCCTGACGTCAGCCATAGCATAAATTTTTACACCAAAAACATTGACATATTTGGCAAACTGTTTGAAGGCTGAATGAGGAGGATTCAAGTTTTTTTCGATTTTGAAAAAGTTTTCTTGATTGTTGCTAGGATTGGGCACAAAATTAACCGCGCTTGCGTAAGCAAAGCCGAAGATTAACACTAAGAGAATTAAGGATAATAATAACTTTTTCATCAATTTTTTTATCCTTTCTTCTTAAATTTTTTAAATTTAATCTATAAACTTTATACGCGGTAAAAAATTTAAAGTCAAACTACAATTTTCATCCAGAAAAACAAATTAAACACTTTTATAAATTGACGATGGTTTTTGGTTGTGATATAAGCAGCAAATAAGAGGCTGGATTAAGAATTAAGAAAGTAATGAAATTATTTTGTCTGTTAGAAGAGAAAATCTGCAAATAAAGAAAATTTCGCTTTTAAAGGAGGTCAAAAGTGTTTAAAAAAGTTCAAGTCTTTTTAGTCTTAGTCTTTCTCAGCTTCTTTTTGTTTAGCTGTGGTCCTAGTCAGCAGGATAAAGAGAAAGTTGTCCCTACTACCAATAAATATGAAGATTTGGTCAGCCTTTATAAAGAATTTAGAGACTTTTTGAAGCCAAAAATTAAAAATGGAGTACCTGACTACACTGCTTCTGCCATGGAAAAGCAGTATCGGGGCCTAAAAGATTTGCAGCAACGTTTGGCTGCTATTGATCCTGGAGGCTGGCCCATTTCTCAGAAAATTGACTATCTTTTGGTCTGGGCGGAGATGAATGGCTTTGATTTTTTCCATCGTGTTTTGCGGCCGTGGTCGCGGGATCCTTGCTTTTATCTTATTTCTCAAAGGGGAGACGGCCCTACGATGTATAGTTCTTTACGCTTTCCCCGAAGATTGCCCCTGTCAGCTGAAAGACTGGCTAGTTTTAAAGCGGGATTACAGGCAGTACCGGCTATTTTCAGCCAGGGCAAAAAAAATCTAACAGAAGTTGCTGGAGATTTAGCCACTATTGCCATCTGGGGAGCAAAGGAGGAAGCTCAATTATATGATGAGATTATCGACCGTGTTTCTGATCATCATCCTGAGCTAATCGAAGATATTAAGCAGGCAAAGGCGGCTGTTGAAGACTACACAAAATGGCTTGAGGAGAATAAGGATAAATGGACAGCTCCGGCTGGAGTGGGCAAAGAAAATTATAACTGGCTGCTCAAAAATGTCTACCTTATGCCCTTAACTTGGGAAAAATGCAAAGATGCTGTCTTGCATGAGGACTATCGGGTGGTAAGTTTTCTCAAATTAGAGGAAAACAGGAATAAAAATCTGCCTCCGCTAAAGTATGTATCTTCGGCGGAGGAGTACCGTCAAAGTGTATATAGTTCTCTCGATTCTGTGATGAAATTCATCCGGGAGCATAAAATTTTTACTCTTCAGGATTACTTAGAGGTGGAGAGTTACAAGAAGGCGAGGGAGAACGAATTAGCTAAACCCTGGCCCAAAGTTCCTAATTACATCCCTGATTATTTTTTTAATTTTTCCTTCCGGGAGTCACTTCCAGAGGAAACTCATGAATGTATAGGTCACTATTTTGACGAACTGAGGCTTGAACATGATAAGCGCCCAATAAGAGGAATGCGTCGGCTTTTTAATGTTGATGAGACTAGGTCAGAAGGCTTTGCTTTTGGTTTGGAAGAGCTGTTAATGCATGCTGGTTATCTTGATCACAGGCCGCGCCGCTCAAGGGAAATTGTCTATTTACAGGCTGCTTTTAGGAGTTGCCGGGCTATGGCTGATTTAAGAATGCACAGCCATGAGTATGATCTGGAAAAAGCCATTGAATTTTGTATTGGCTGTGCTCCGCGGGGAGATTTACTCAAGGGCAGTCATCACCTGATGTATGAAATGGCCACTACCCTCCGCTTTGTTGGCTGGCATATGAGAATGGTTGTGGGCAAAGTCCGATTCATGCAGCTGATGAGAGATGTTGCCAGGCAAGAGGGAGATAAGTTTATTCTCTGCCAATTTATGGATAAGCTTCTCGAAGAAGGCATGGTTCCTTTTACCTTGAGCCGCTGGGAGATGACTGGGAAAGATGATGAAATCAGGCAAATTTTGGCTGATTATCCTCAGTTGCTGGAAAAGATGTTAAAATAGTTAGAGCCAAGGCAGGAAAATTCTTTGGAGAATATTTACGGACGTAAAGAGCAAACTGAGCAAAAAGCCAGTGCTAAAAGTTTAGAAGAAATAAATCTATAGAGATACTAGCAGTTTACAATATTATTAATTTCCATGAGGTTAAAAATTCAGCAGAGTTAGGAACAGATTCAACTTTTTCTTATTTTCAGTTTTATGAAACGGATAAAATATCGGCTGATTTTGAATATCGAGTAAATAAAGTCAGTGTTTTTGGGCTTTCCCTTCAGGCTGGTTTGAAATTCAAGTTTTAGCCTGAATGAAAAATGAAAATTAATTCTTTATATCAGGATTTTTTTAGATTTTTGGAAAAGAGCCCACCATCTTACTCTAAATGGAAGATATATTCTAAATTTTACTACCAGCCTCATAAGGAATTTTTAGAAGTTTATTTCTCCCATTTTCCTCTTGTTAGTTTTGATTCACTGCGGGAAAGAGTGGAAAAAATTAAAGAAGCAGATTATTCTCTGCTTCGAGGTCTTATCTCAGCTTTCCCTCCTGAGAAGATAATCGGTCGGGCTTATGAGCGGTGCAGAATGATTGTCTCCCCTAAAGAAGAGCCAGAAGTTTATCTTTTTATTGGTTTTTTCAGCCCTGATGGCTTTGTTATGGAATTTAAGGGAAAGCCTGCTATTTGCTTTGGGCTGGAGAGGTTTAAGGATTTTAGGTTGTTAGACATTCTTTTTGCCCATGAATATGCCCATTTTCTTTTAAATTCAGCCAAAGGGAAAGTCAGAACACAAGATAAGGCCAAATGGCTTCTTGTTTCAGAGGGGATTGGAACTTATTTTTCATTGTTAGCTTTTCCCGGCCGACCTTTGTCAGACTATTTTCTCTGTCCCAGAGCTGAATTGAATTGGTATCAAGCCAATGAGAAAAAAATAAGAAAAATTTTTTGTTCCCAGCAATTTACCTCTCAGCAGCTTATTGATTTTTATAAAAAAGGCAGCCCAGCCTTTGATCTTCCTCCCCGAGCAGGCAAGTACCTTGGTTTTCAAGCGGTGAGAAGATATTTAACTCAAGGAGGAAAAAGGAGTATGGGTAGTCTTTTATTTAATAAAAAATTAGCTTTAGCCTTGGAATTGTAGGATTATTGAGACTGGTAGAATAGTTATATCTCATATTTTAAGATTCTAAAAAGAGTTCGCGATGTGGGTGTATTCAAGAAGTAAGCTCTAAAAAGCACGAGGCGAATAAAGAGCTTGAAAGGCTGAGTGGAATACTTTAAAAATATAGTTGAGAGGTAGAAAATGAGTAAAAAACTATCATATGATGAGTTCGTTAGGCAGGCAATATTAAAATTAAGAACAGGAAATTACAAAGGGATTCATTCAGTTTACAGCGGTTTTAATGAAGCTTTTAAGAATTATTTTGAGGGAGAAGATCCGGTAAAAATAACTACCAAGCTGGCTAAAGAGGGAAAGATTGCTATTAGACCAGCCAGAGGAGGAGTGGCCCTTTATTTACCGGAAGATGCTCCTCAACTGGACAGGGGAAAACAGGCTCTTAAAAAGATGGGTTTATTGTAAAAATGGAAACTACTGCTAGCTATTAGACTTTTCTTTTAATTGTTTTCTCCTGATTCATAGTTTTTTGGGGAGGCAGTCCTAAACAGAGGCTTTGGTTAGAACGTATATAAAAAATTGATTTGATAAATAATCTCCCAAGGATATAAATGCCTGAGCAAGAATCGAAAAAGAAATGCTCTCGATCAAAAGTAAGTGCCGGGCTGCTGATGTATCGCTTCTCAAGCGGCTGGCTTCAAGTATTCCTGGTTCATCCTGGTGGACCTTTTTGGGCTAAAAAGGATGAAGGTGCCTGGTCTATTCCCAAAGGCGAACTCCAAGAAAATGAGCCGCCTTTGGAAGCAGCCATCAGAGAATTTAAAGAAGAGATAGGGGTAAAGCCTCAGGGGAAGTTTCTGGATCTGGGCTCAATCAAGCAGCGAGGTGGGAAAACAGTCTATGCCTGGGCTTTTGCCGGTGACTATGATGAGGCAAAGCCTATAAAGAGTAATACCTTCACCTTGGAGTTTCCTCCTCATTCAGGAAGAATACGAGAGTTTCCGGAAATAGATAAAGCTGGGTTTTTTGGAGTAGAGGAAGCCAGGTGGAAAATCAACTCAGCCCAAACTGAGTTTATAGACAGACTGCAGAAAATGTTGGACACAAAGAGAAAAACTGGATAAGAACCAGAATGTTATAATTAGTGTTTAAATAATGAAGGCAGACGGAGAGAGCAGTGGATTATTTATAACCACAGAAAAGGCAGAGAGTTTTCAGGAGGGAACCTATGAGAAATTTTAAAAAACGGTCAGTTATTATTATTTTATTAGTAGCTGTATTTATGGCTGTGGCCCCAGACAGTAAAAAATCCTTAGCCGATATCTACAAAGGCGGCCATGTTCGCTTTGTTCCAGAAATAGTTCTTGATGATAACTCGATGCCCGAGGATATCTTTTTTAATTCTCCCGTTTCTGTTACCAGTGATAATAAGGGAAATATCTATATCTGTGATTACAGGGCTAATGATATTAAAAAATTTGATTCCTCCGGCAGGTTTATAAAAGTTATCGGTAGAGAAGGCCAGGGTCCAGGAGAATTCAGCTGGCCCTTTGAGGCAGTATTTGCTAAAGATAGATTGATTGTTTGGGATATGCGAAACAGGCGGCTGTGTGCTTTGACTCCAGAGGGTGAGTTTATCAAAGCCTTAAAAATCACAGGAGAGACTGGCAGGCCTCAAAAGATGAGAGCGCTTCCCAACGGAGATGTTGTAATTGGATTCGAAAAGATTTATTTTGGGCAGCCAGATAAACCCCAAGATTATCTGATTGAGATTTATTCTCCTGAGTTGAAGCCTAAAAAAACTGTTTATTCTCATGAAATCTGGCGTAACAGATATATCCGAGGTGATTTTGGCTTAGCCAATGTTCCTCAGCCTTTTGCTCCCTTGGTTTACTGGGATGTTTCCCCTGAGGGGAAAATAATTATCGGTTACTCAGCTCAATATGAAATAAATATTTATGACAGTTTTGGCCAGAAATTTTCGTCTTTTACTCGTCCACATAAAAAGGTAAAGGTAACAGCTGAGGATAAAAAGCAGCATTTTGAGGGCATGACTTTTTCAAGCGGTGGTGTTATAAAACAAGGTGCTCCAGATTTTATTATAAAAAATACAAAATTCCCAAAGTATAAACCTGTTTTTAACACCCTCCTGGTTGATTCTGAAGGGAATATTCTAATTCATGTTTACCCAAAAAATAAGAAAGAAATGTACAGATATTTCGATGCTTTTGGTCCAGAAGGGAATTTTATCGCTACTGTTCAGGTTAGGGGAGATGTTCTTTTCCTCTCGTCACCAAGGATAAAAATTGAGAATAGAGCTTTTTGGCTGATAAAAACAGGCGGAGATGAATTAGTAAAAGTCATTAAGTACGGGATATCAGATTAAATAAGAGCAGGAGCTGTGGGACCGGAGCTGGCCTCGGTACGAAAACTGAGAATAAACGTGGGAAAAAAGCGGAAAACGTGGAAAACAATATCTATTTCTTAATTTTTCTCTGGGAAGAAGCGATTTGAAAGTGGTTATTTAGATGGATGAAAAGGCAGGAGTAGTCAGCGATGGCTAGCCTAGCCATTCTAGCAATTCCATATATAAAGAGGAAGGGCGATTACTTTCTCAAGAAATAGATAAATAGATAAATAGGTATTTTGTCCCCATTTTCACCCGTTTTCCATAAATAAGGAGAGCGGATTTAAAATTAGCCCTTACTTAAGAATTTGTGATAAGATGGAAAAAGAAAACAATAAACAAAATCATTAGTTGATAATTTTGGCAGAAATAATGCTAAGTAAAGAAAACAAAAAAGATGCTCTTAATCTAGAAGAGATTATTGTCAAATTCTGGCCGCAGATAAGCTTTAGAGTCAGAAGGTCAATCGGCTATCTTACGCCTGATTGGGAAGATGTGGCCAGTGAAGTTATTTTGGCTGTAATTGAGGCCATAAAGAAGGGAAAATTCAGGGAAGAAAGCTCAATTGGAACTTTTATTTATTCCATAACTACCAATAAAATCATTGATTATATAAGAAAAAAAGACAGGGCATTTCAAAATCTGCCAGAACCGACTACTACTTTTGATCCTTATAAGCAGGTGGAGGAAAAAGAAGAAGCTGATCGTATCTTTAAATCCCTGAAGAAGTTGAAACCCAAATATGCAGATATGCTTTATCTTTACTATTTTTTGGGGCTCTCTCAGAATCAGATTGGCCAAATATACAACATTTCTCCGACCAGGGTAAGTGCTATTCTGGCCAGCGCCAAAAGAACCCTAAGAAAAATAATTGGAAAATAAATCTCATAAATTTTATTTTATTCCTGTTTCCTTGGAGCTAAATGTAACTAACAGATTATAACCTTCTGAACTCTTATTTGATTTTTGTTTTGAGTAAAATTTCTTTTCGCTTTGGTTCTTGGAATCTTTCTATGGCATAGTGCAGAGTTGTTAGGGGAATCTTGCAGCCGTGTAAATTTGTTAAATTTGTTCTTTGTTCTTAAATTT
>CAZEQD010000051.1:0-13458 GCA_964514305.1 uncultured Eubacteriales bacterium | reverse complement strand
TTTGTCCCCATTTTCCCATTCAACCAACGTTGGGAAATATAAATCATGAAAAAAAAGATGTCAATGACGATCCGAAATTGCTCATGGCGGTCAAAAAGCCCCAGGAAAGTGCTAATGGTAAAGTAAAGTGCCCAAATACCTAAAAAATTTGTTTTATATTTTGTTAACTAAAAAAGTACCTCAAACGTTCTAATAGTAAATGTTATTTTTATGGAGGTTAAGATGAACGGTTCTGAAGATGTGGCTCTAATAATAATCATGCCTATTATGATCGCTTTCTGGGCCTGGGTTGTCTGGGCCATCCTGGAGTGGCGAAAAATGAGGCATATGGTCATTGTCCTCCTTTCCATGCTCTTTTGTGCTTTGGTGGCTGCCTTTGAAAGACAAAGAGGAGTGTAAAAATTATGTTATTTTTACCCTGCTTGGTTAATCCCTGTCCTGAATTAGGGTCACTGCCCAGGAAGGATAGGGCGCTTCGGAACCCTTGACTGAATGCCAAATGATTCTGTTGAGTACATCCTCCGGGCAGGCATCCACTCTTTTAAAATTCAGCCTGGCCGAAGTCTGGGCATTCTTTCTGAGTAAAGCATCAGCTATCTCCTCTGGTTCGGGATTCAGTTCATCCAGGGGAATTTGATTGGCTATGACAGTGTAAGGGCGAAAATCAGGCTGGTCAGTAAAGCAATCAAACATTGGAGTAGCCGTGGCATCAAATTGGTTCATTGGCGGCAGGCCGAGAATTTGTTCGATTGTCCGCAGGAGGCTGGTGGTATTGTACTGGGTGTGAATCACCTGGCCACGCTTCACATATGGACCGGCCAGGTAAGCTGTTGTCCGGTAGCCGCTCACATGATCAAAACCATTCTGGGGGTCATCTTCAATGGCCATAACAAGCATTTCCTTCCAGAACCTGCTGTGGCTTAAAGCTTCTATTATCTGGCCAAGAGCCAGGTCGTTATCAGCAACGGCCGCCCGGGGGGTAGGATACCCAGCTTTGGTTCCGCTGGTGTGGTCAATGGGAAGGCAAATTAAAACCATAGATGGCATTTCCCCTCCCTCTTCCCATTTTTTGATCTGGTTCTTGATATAACGAGCCCGCCAAACATCTGGAACCTCCATGCTCCAACCAACATAATTGGTGGGGGTGAAATCAGCGATAGAAGGAATTCCTGGCCTGGAAGCAATGATTACCTCCCCATTTCCCTCCAAGTATTCTTCCCAGAAATCCATCCAACCAGGCTTTCCCTCTCTTTTCGGATCTTTCCATCTCAGCTCAGGTATGGCAAATTCACCAAAATTCCAGATAGAAACACAGTGGCGGCGGCAATTATCCCAAATAAAGCCGCTCGGGGCATAAGCTAGAGCATCCACTTCATCTTCTCCCATACCGTCGGGATAACTTCGTGGCCAGCCGGCAAAAGATCTTTCCAGATAATCAGTGCCAAAAGCGGTGGTTGACCACTGGTGTCCGTCAGCACTCAGGATGCCGCTGCAGTAAGTGTTATCCAGAAGGACAAATTCCTTGACTAGCTTGTGCTGGTTGGGAGTTACTTCTTTCCCGAAAATACAGAGAGCCGGATTGCCATTTCCTTCAGGCACATCGCCCAGAACCTGGTCGTAGGTTCGGTTTTCCTTGATAATGTAGACAACATGTTTAATCAAGCTTGGTTCGCCAATTCTCTCCGGGATTGGTTTTGGCCTCTGCCCTTGCCTTGGCCTTTTCAGGGATTCTTTAATCCTGTTCCGATGAAAATTTTCAAAGACACAATTAGTAAGCTTTTTTAAATCCTTATTTCCCGGGAGGGAGAAAACTGAAATCGAGCCATAATATTGATGGGTGTTAAATCCAGTTTGCCCCGTCTTGTCATCAGTCCGGGGCCTATCGGCAATTCCCTTGATGTTGGCCACCCAGAGCTTGCTTTGTTGCTTATGCCAGCCCAAAGCTCCTGGGAACCAGCCTACTGGAACCATTCCCTTAACCTGAGACTTTTTTTTGTCCGGTTTGAACTCTACTACAGCCACTGCATTCTGTGTGCCATTGGCCACCAGCAACTTTTTTCCATCAGGAGTAAAAGATAAAGCATTGGGTGAGGCTCCAAAAAGGTCAGCCGGACTGCGTTTAACCCAGATAGTTTCCACCACCCGGTCAGAGCGGGTATCAATTACACTCAGATTATCAGAAGCTGCGTTGGCACAAACCAGATAATTGCCATCAGGTGAGAGAACCAAGGCTGAGGAGTGTAGACCAACCACTATTTCCTTTATTACCAGACCGGTCTTCAAATTAACCACGCTTATCGAGCCTTCGCTGGCTATGAATTTTTCCGGGTCAACCTTAACCTTTGTACCTCGACCTGCCGGGCCAACCAAATCACCGGGGGCTGGCCTTCTTCCTCCCCAGTTACTTACATAGGCTTTCTCCCCTTTCAAAACGACATCGAAAGGAGCCACGCCGACTTCAAATAATCTCAAAACTTCTCCGGTGTCTGGATTGATTTCTATTAGACGATTGGAAAGATTGCCACAAACGTAGAGTTTTTTGGCGTCAGGGCTTAGAGCCAACCCGGCAGGTATTTCTTTTTTCCGGCGAGGTGCTCCCGCAGGTGGCAAAATGATTGTCTTTGACAGTTTTATGATTCCATCTTCATTTAAGGAAAAAACTTTGATGCTTCCCTCTACGTCACTGAGAAAAATGCGGCAGCCATCTGGGGAAAAGATGAGCCCGGTATAACTCAGCTGTCCCTTTTCCTCCGAATTAAGGATATTAGTTGAGGAAAGAACAGCCTGAGGTTCTTGTTGTTCTGTTGAAGGGAAGGCCACCCGCTGAAGAATTTTAAGCTCGAGCGGGTCAAGAGCCAGGAGTTCGCTGCTTTTTCCAGAAACTACTACTAATTTTCCATCAGGCGAGATGGCCAGTGCCTGAGGTCTCACGCCAGGTAATACTAAATAGGAACCATAAGGTCGAAGTTGCTGGTTCACGGGTAATACAGTTTTCCCATTTTCCTTCACTCCCACTGTCTCTAAATCAGAGCTTGAGCCGGTCCTTTTTTTCTGACAGCTTAAGGTCAAGACCATTAGGATTAAAAGAATAACCATACCTTCTTTTATAAACAACACCGGCCTTTGGCCGGGCCTGCCTCTAAGAATATATTTTGCCTTGGCCTCCGATGTTTTCTCTGGTTTTTTCAATTTTCTCTCCATAATATCTATTTCTTTTTTATATTATTAAAAGAATTGAGCTAGAGTCAATCTCTACCAGGGAGTCAGGTCTTCACATTTGACATTATTTTTGGTTATTGGTATTGGTGGTCATTGATGATGTAATCAGACCATTAAGATAATGCTTTAAGAATGCAATTTATCATAAAACAGCAAGAGGTAATAGAAAGGATAATATTTTTTCCCTAAAAGAGACAAAAAGTTGTTTATAGAAAAAGTGAATGATAAATTTGGAGAGACTAAAAGAAATAAAAAGTCTCATGTATAATAATCAAGTGTCAAAAATGAAGACCTGACCCTCAAAAGAAGGAGGAACCATGAAATATAAAAGGGTATGTTCATCAATGGCTATGGCCATAGTATTATTGTTAGGGATTTTGAGCACTCAGCTTCTATCTGCTCTCATTTTTCCTTCCCAAGAGTACGCTCGAAGGCGCCAGCAGGTAATGTCTCACATATCTGATGGAGTGGCCATTTTCCTCGGGGCCAATCCTCCTTCCAATGATACCCAGTTCCATCAAAATAATACCCTTATGTACCTCTGTGGGGTGGAAATTCCGGGAGTCATCCTGGCTATTGATGGCCAGCGAAAAGAAAGCATCCTGTTTTTTGCTATTGATGAAAAAGAGGCAGAAGGGGAGGGAATACCGTTGGAACTCATCCGCAAGCCTAAAAAGGTAACAGGTTTAGAAAGAGTCCTTCCCCTTGAACAGTTCCCCTGGTATTTAAGCCTCTGGTGCAGCCAGAACCGAACCATCTATACCATGTTTTATCCTGAGGAATTGATGCGGGACAATACGGAAGAAAAATATGATTATCTGCAGCAGACTATGGTCTTTAATCTTTTTGACCAGCGCCTCACTCGAGAACTCCAGTTTGTGCGACAGGTAAAGAATAAATTTCCCAAAGCAGAGGTAAAAGATATTTCGCCAGTAATCTGGGATTTAAGAAAGTATAAATCACCTCTGGAGATTGCTGTACTCCGTGAGGCGGGCAGGATTGGGGTTAAAGCTCATCGAGCCGTTATTCAATCTGCCGCTCCGGGTATTAAAGAGAAAGAACTTGCTGCCCTTTTTGAGTACGTTTGCCAGAAGGAAGGAGCTCAGGATTTAGCTTTTTACACAATCATTATGTCAGGAAAAAATCATGCCTTTGGCCATTATCATCGCTATGATCGTACTCTCCAGGATGGTGATTTTGTTATCCTTGATGCCGGCCCTGATTACAAGTATTATAACGCTGATCTTTCAACGTCTTTTCCAGCAAATGGTAAATTTTCACCCCGCCAGCGAGAGCTTTATCAAAAGGCATTTCTGGTGCGTCAGGCTTGCCTGGATTCTTATCGCCCGGGAATTACTTTGAAGCAGGTTGGTGAAAGGATAAAGAAATATCTAGAAGACAAAGGATTTTCGGCTGATGATCCTCAGGTGAGGGGAGAAATTCGCTACGGAGGATATAATCACTCTGTTGGGCTGGCCACCCATGATGTGATGGCCACTTTTTCTGGGCCTGATGAAGTTTTAAAACCGGGATTTGTTTTTGCCTGTGACATCCAAGTTATTCACCCCGAGGAAGAAATTGGTATCCGCTTAGAAGATAACATTGTCATTACTGAAGAGGGATATATTAACCTAGGCCAGGGGCTCCCGCGAACTATTGAAGAAATAGAGCAGTTGATGAAAAAGGAAGGAATTATTCAAGTCTTAAAAAAGAATAAAATTTATTAGTTTATCTCGGACCTTTTAGATCTAAGAAAGGACGGTAGTTATGAAAAAAGTTTTTAATTCAATTAAGGGAATAGGTGTTTTTCTTGGCCTGAATTTTATTTTTTGCCTCTACCTTTTTCCTGTTCAGCAAATTGATTTTAATCGAAAACCTATTCAGTGGGAAAGAAGCCGAACTTTTGATGCCCAACACTACCTGATTAAAATTAATCTGGATATTGAAGGAAAATCTTTTACTGGGGAAACAACCCTTATCCTGTCCTCTTTAAAAGAGGATTTAAAGAGGATAAAGCTTGATGCTGAGGATTTTAAGGTAGAGAAAGTAATTAATGAATGGGGGCAGCCTCTTGCCTTTGAGCAGCAGGAGAAAAAGTTAATTATTGACCTTGATCGGGCTTATAGCTTTGGAGAAACAATTGTGCTCACAATTTTCTATCGAAGTGATCCCCGGGCTCATCAAACTCCAGAAAAGAAAAAGGGCCTCCGCTTTTATCAAGCTACATCTGAATACCCTGCTTTGGTAGCTTCTGATTCCTGGCCGGATGGAGTTCATCACTGGTTTCCCTGCTATGATTTTCCCAATGATAAAGTCACCGATGAGATTATTGCTACTGTTAAAGAGCCAAACAAGGTTGTTGCCAATGGCCGGTTGCTCAAAGTAATTAAAAATCCTGAGGAGAACACGGTCACTTATCATTGGTTACAGGACAAGCCCCATTCGACTTATTTAATTTTTCTGGCTGCCGCTCCTTACGAGGTTCTCCATGATCACTATCAAACTATTCCTATTAACTACTGGGTTTTCCCCCAGCATGTCCAGGACGCCCTCCGCTCCTACCAAAAAACACCCAAAATGATGGAATTTTTCATTAAAACATTTGGGACGCCCTATCCTTGGGCTAAATATGACCAGGTCTCTGTTCCCTTTGGAGGTGGGGCAGAGAGTACCTCGGCTACGGCTATGACTTACCGCATTATCCACGATGAAAAAGCAGAGAAAGATTTTTCCAGTATCGACATTGTCTCGCATGAGTTGGCTCATCAGTGGTGGGGAGATCTAATAACCTTGAGAAGCTGGGAACATTCCTGGATGAATGAGAGTTTTGCCACTTACTGTGAGTATCTTTACTGGAACTATGATCGCGGTCCAGAGGAAGGGGCCATCGACTTACTGAGTGAAAAAGATTATTACCTACAGGAAGCAAAAAATAAGTACATACGTCCCATCGTCACCAACCATTACCAGGTTCCCCAGGATTTATTCGATGCTCATTCTTACCCCAAAGGAGCCTGTGTCCTTCATATGTTGCGGTTTATTCTGGGAGATAAGGCCTTTTTTAGAGTCTGGAAAGAGTTTCTCCATGACTATGCTTTTCAAGCGGTTGATACCCATGATTTTATGAAAACCGTAAAAGAAGTAACTGGGGAGAATATGGATTGGTTTTTTGAACAATGGATTTTCAAACCTGGACATCCTGTTTTTGAGATTAAATCCAGCTGGAATGAAGAAACAAAAACTATGGGACTGACCATCAGGCAAGTTCAAGATACATCCCGAAACATTCCAATCTATAAGACTCCTGTCCTGATCGGAATCAGGCTGGGAAAGAGTTATAATCAGACTTCCCCCTCAAATACTACTGTAAAGGTTATCAATCAAAATGAGTTAGAAAAAGAAAACGCAAAGGTAAGAGCAAAACACAAGAAAGTAGATGAAAGTATAGAGAAGAGGGAAGGAGATTGGCCGTATCCAACCAAAAAGAAAATAGAGAGATGGGCGAGAGAGGGAGATGAAATTGTTTATAAAATCTGGATAACTGAAGCCGAAGAATATTTTGAATTTCCTATTAAGTCGAAGCCTCTTATGGTGCGCTTTGATCGGGGTAATTACCTTCTCAAAGAATGGTGTTTTTCTAAAAGTCGGGAAGAATTGCTTTTCCAAGCTCAAAATGATGATGTTATCGGCCGCCTGTGGGCTGTGGGAGAGTTGAAGAAATTCAAAGATAATTCCCAAGTAATTAAATCAATTATGAAGATCGCCCGGAAGGACTCTTTCTGGGCCGTAAGAAAAGCGGCCGTGGAGACTATCGGGGCCTGGGCTGAGGAGCGCTTCATCCCATTTCTTAGAGATTGTTGTTTGGATAAGCATTCTCGAGTGAGAGCAGCGGCCTTGAGGTCTTTGGCAGATTTTCGCCGGCCAGAATTGGCAGCATTTTTTAAAGAGCGTTTCAGCCGGGAAAATAGTTATTTAGCTCAAGCAGAGGCTCTAAAAGCTATAGGAAAAACCGGAGATAAAAACCAAATTTCCTTTTTGGAAAAAGCGAGCAAGATTCCCTCTTACCGGCATATCATTAAAAATGCTGCCCTCGAGGCCTTAAAATTACTGCAATCACCTCTTAAAGATAATTAGAGAGGTTTGCTTTTTTTGACCTCTGCCTTTCAGTGGATAGTCCTGACAGTAGGGCCTACACTCCAGCCCAGTTGCTTAGTGATTCGAGTTGTTTGAGTCAGAGTCTTGTCACCAATCGCAAGGGAGACCAAATATTCCCTTGGCTCAACCGGGGGACCCAGTCGCCGCTTTTGGTTTTTCCCTTGGGGAGGTTCCCTCCGCATATCCCAGACAACTTTATTAATCCCTGCCTTAGCAAGTCCTTCAAGCTTACGGATGAGCTCTCCTTGGAGAGTGGTAATAGATAAAGTCACTTTTTTCGGCATGTCTTTTTTTAGATAATAATAAATAGCCACCGCATTAGCCGAATTAGGAGTATAAAGATGCCGGTCACCATAGAGATGATAGTTGCCGCCGAAAGTATGAGCCTGGAGTTTTGCTTGAGGTTTGATCTTAAATAGATGAATTTCTTTTTGAAGGGCATCTGGAGTTAGCTCCTGAAGAGGGCTGATGTCTGTCAGGTAAACGCCCCGACCATAAGTAGCCACTAGCAGGTCTTTGGCCTTAGGGTGGACGAGTAAGTCAGAGACAATAACTGAGCGGGGCATATTGTTTTGCATTTTGACCCAATTCTGTCCGCCATTCAGGCTGACATAAAGGCCGCCATCAGTGCCCACAAAAAGAAGGTTAGGATTTTCTCTATCTTCAAAGATGACATTTATGGGTTCTTGGGGTAAATCGCTGGCCAGAGGAATCCAGCTCTGTCCGAAATCTGTGGTTTTATAGAGAAAAGGACGGAAATCATCGCGCCGAAATCCTGTTTTAGCTACATAAGCAGTAGCCTGGTTATGATGAGAAGCAAAAACACGGCTAACCCAGTAATTTTCCGGAGCTCCTGCCTCTGCCAGGGCAGGGGTTAAATCCTTCCAGCTTGCCCCAAAATCTTTGCTCACCCAGACTTTACCATCATCAGTTCCCACCCATAGAATACCTGCTTCGAGCGGTGATTCGGAGATAGTAGTAATAGTACAATAGGTGATATGGCCGCGGCCGGCTATTTTCTGAGCATCATTGGTGGTCAGATCGGGGCTTATCTCCTGCCAATTGTCTCCTCGGTTTAAAGAACGAAGCAGGACCTGAGCTCCAGTGTATATAATCTGGCTGTTATGAGGCGATATGAGAAGGGGAGGGGTCCAGTTAAAACGATAGGGGGTCTTTCCTTCTTTTCTTTTGGGTTGGATGTTGGTTCGAGTGCCCAGCTTCTGGTCCACTCGGAAGTGTCCACCAAACTGATAAGTGTTGTAGAGCCAGCGGCTATTTGAAGGATCCACTTGGTTATACATACCATCCTGGGTGCCCACAGTTTTCCAGTCAGAAAGAGTAATGCGGCCGGACCAGCCATTGGAGGGGCCTTTCCAGGATTCATGGTCCTGAAGGCCGACATAAATGTTGTAAGGCTCCTCCATGTCCACTCCCAGAGCATAAATCTCACCTATAGGCAGATTGTCATAGTAATCGCAGCTACGGCCGCCATCATAGGAGACATATAGACCTCCGTCACTGCCCATGATGATGCGGTTGGAATCTTGAGGATCAATCCAGACAGTTCTGACATCACCGAAGGCCGTGCGGAAAAGCCGGCGTGGTGGCCAGTTGATATCATGCCAGGTTTTTCCTCCATCTTCTGAGTTGGCCAGACAGATGCCAGTTACATAGATTTTCTGGTCGTTGTGAGGGTCAATACGGATTTGATTAAAAGAATAGGCCGCTTTTCCGCCCAGATTATCTTTAAGGGAATTCATCTTCACCCAGCTCTGGCCTCCATCTTGGCTGCGGTAAACTTCGCCTCCAATTTGTCTTGGCTGCGGTTTTAATCCTTGACTTTGATCTTCTTTGGCTTCTTCTGCGGTAGGCGGACGAGTGTTTGCATTTTCAATAACCGCATAAAGAATATCAGGATTCTGGCGGTAGATATCAAGGCCAATGCGGCCTATTTTCCCGGTAGGAAGCCCTCCCTGGAGACGCTGCCAGCTCTTTCCCCCATCTGTTGTTTTATAAATTCCGCTGCCTGGGCCACATTCTTCAAAATGCCAGGGATAGCGGTATTTCTCATACATGGCTGCATAAAGAATATCTGGATTTTTCCTGTTAATAACTAAATCTATGGCCCCTATTTTATCGTTTAGGTAAAGTACTTTCTGCCAGCTCTGGCCGCCATCTTCGGTTTTAAAGACACCGCGTTCTTCATTAGAAGAAAAAAGATGGCCCATAACCGCCACATAAACAATATCAGGATTTTGGGGATGGATAACAATACGGGCAGTGTGGTGGCTGTCTCTAAGACCCATCTGCTTCCAGCTTCGGCCGCCATCTTCAGATTTATAAATCCCGTCACCGGCATGAGAACTTCGAGCATTGGCCTGTTCACCAGTTCCTACCCAGAGGAGATTGGGGTTGGAGGGAGCCACAGCCACCGCTCCGATAGAAAGAGAGCCCTGCTCATCAAAGATAGGTTTAAAAGTTGTGCCGTTATTGGTTGTTTTCCAGAGGCCACCGTGGCGGGTGCCGACGTAGAAAGTGTAGAGATGGTCTCGAAGCGGAGATTCAGGCACAGCAATACAGGTAATCCAGGCTCCGGAGCGAAAAGGCCCCAAGTTGCGGAAAGTAAAGATTTTTAAAAGGTTGCCATTAAAAACAGCCTCTTCTTGAGAAAATAAGTAACCATTAGCTGAAATTAAAATAATTGTAAAAAGAGAAATGAATTTTATTGATTTCATTCTGTCTCCTTAATATATAGGTTTTTTTCTTTTTTGAAACTTATATCAGAGGAAAAAAATGAAGTCAAATTGCCTAAAAAATAAAATTTTCTTTGGCAATCATTACCCTTTTCTTATGTTTAAGGTAACCAATATTGGTAACCATAAAGGCATGGAAAAGAGCATTCAAGCCCAAATCCTTTAGCTCCTTAAATCCTTGCCCTCAGGTCTTCAGGCAGAAGAAATAGGGCCCAGACTTAATCTGACCCGTCATACCATGGCCAAGTATTTAGAAGTGCTTTATGCTGGAGGGAAATTAACTATCATAAATGGGGAGAGGCATGAGTTGACTAAAACCTGGCTTGATTCCCTAATCAGCTCGATGTATGATTGCATTAGCTGGCTGGAAAGAGTACCAGACAGAAAACGTGATGATGGAAAGCTTATTCAAGCTGTTTACAACCAATGCCGGGCTTAGTTTCTCTGGGCAGAAGTTTGTACTTTAAATAAAGCCATTGCTTCTGTTCTGGATGAAAAGACAATGTATTTCCTCTATGTCTTGGGCATTCTTCAAAAGAGCAGTCAAGTGGCTGCTGATTTCTATGAGGAGATGCGGGATGAGGTCAAAGACTATGTCCATAGAGGAGTTGCAGCTCAACAGAGTAATGCTTCATTATAACCGTGACTGTGAGGGACTGAGTTTGGGCATTGCGGAAAATATGTTAGCTCTAATCAAGGCTGGCTTTCCTATCATAAATTTTGAAGAAAACATTGAAGATGAAAGGGAATTTGATGAGGCCCAGACTATAACCCGAATTGATGCCTTCATGGAGAGCCTTGGCTTTGATAAATTGGAAGAGTGAACAATAGATAGTTAATAGTAAAAAGTAAGGAGTGAGGGGTGATTAGTAAAAAGTTTAAAGTAAAATTAGATAAAAAAATGCTGAAGCTGTCGTTTGTAGAGGTTTCAAAGAAAAGAGGGATCAGGTTCTGACTGGTCCGTTAGAGTATAAAGGCTAAAAGAAAAGAAGCAATTGACCATTAAATTGTACTGAGGAGGAAAAAATGAATGTGGCTGGGATTGACTGTGGGGCAAAATTCGTCAAAACCATCATTCTGGATGGAGATAAGATTTTGGCCAAAAGTTCTGTCCTCAGCGGCTTTGACCTCAAGGGGGCCGTAGAGAAAGCCCTGGAGAAAGCTTTAAAGGAAGCCGGTCTTTCCGTTCCAGACTTAGCTTGTCTAATAGCCACCGGTACTGGCAAGGAAGAGGTGTCTATGTCTCACTCTAAAGTTACAGAAATGAGCGCCAATGCCAGAGCTATGAATTTTCTCTTTCCTTCTGTTGGAACAGTGATCGATGCCGGGGCTGAAGAGGGCAGGGCCATCAGAGTCAATGAGAAGGGAAAAGTGATTGATTTTGCCATTAATGAAAAATGTGCGGCTGGCACCGGCCGCTGTATGGAGGTTTTTGCTGACCTTGTTTCTGTGCCCATTGAGGAGATGGGGTATCTTTCTTTTCAAGTTGATGAGGAGCCGGAGCCAGTCAGTTCAACCTGTGTTGTTTTTGCCAAATCAGAGGCTGTAAGTCTGCTCCGCAAGGGTTGGCCAAAAGAAAAAGTCCTGGCTGCTTATTGTTCAGCCATGGCCCACAGAGTTGCTGAACTTCTGGAAAGAATTGGGATAGAGAAGGATTTTGCCATAACCGGAGGCATTGCTAAGAATGAAGGTGTGGTCAAAAGACTTGAAGGGGAATTGAAGATAAAAGCTTTGGAACCTACTTATAATACTCAAATTGCTGGTGCTTTGGGCGGAGCTCTTTTTGCTAAAGCCCTGGTCGAAAAAGAAAGGGGACTGCGCTAAAATGCTGGCTCATTACGGTTATAAAGACGGCTCAGGTGATTATTTTATCACCATTGATAGCGGTAAATGTGATGGCTGTGGCCGTTGTGTGGAGGCTTGTCCCTATGGAGTTTTGGAAGTAGGAGAGGATGGCAACGATCCTTTTCGGGAAGAACCAGTTGCCAAGGTGACTGAAGCTGAGCGCAAAAAAATTAAATACACCTGCGCTCCCTGCAAACCAGTCACTGGACGGAAGCCCCTGCCCTGTGTTGAAGCCTGTCCTCTGGAAGCAATTAGCCATTCCTGGTAGCTGGCTGAACCTGTCTTCTTTTAGCCCAAGATAACTGTAGGCATCGTTCTCCGAACGGTCCGTTATTAAAATATTAGATTTAAATGAAAATAGAATTAACAATTGACAGCCAACAAATAGAAGCAGAGCGATCTCAGACTGTGCTGGAGGCTGCCTTGGAGGCAGACCTTTATATTCCTCATCTCTGCTATCATCCTGATTTACCATATTTTAAGGATATTTCTCCAATGGAGGTCTGTTACCGAGGCACTCAGGAATACCGCTCTGATAATCAAAGTGCAGGCTATGAGAGATGCGGCCTTTGTCTGGTGGAAATAAAAGGCCAGCCAGAGCCGCTTCTTTCCTGTCTGACACCCGTTGAGGAGGGAATGGAAGTTGTGACCGTCTCTCCTAAGCTTAAAGCCCTTCGCCAGGATAACTTGGCTTTTATTTTAGCCCGGACACCCCCCATGCCTGTCTTACCTGTGCTCAGAGAGAAGGCTGCAGCCTGACCCAGTGCTCAACCAATGTGCCAGAAGAAGAACGCTGTTGTCCCCAGTTTGATTTTTGTGAGCTGCGCAAGGTGGCCGAGTATATTGGGATTAAAGAAGGCCTCGACTCAGAAGGAGTTTATTGGGGATTGGACTTTCTGCGCCAGGACAAAGAAGAACAGAAACTGGAATTGAAGGGAAAAGTTTTAGTCATTGGAGGCGGCAATGTCGCCCTTGATGTAGCTATGACAGCTCTGCGCCTGGGGGCAGCCAGAGTAGAGCTTGCCTGTCTGGAGAAGAGAGAGGAAATGCCAGCTTTTGCCTGGGAAATCGATGAAGCTGAGGAAGAAGGAGTTGTTATCTATCCTGGCTGGGGTCCTTATAAAATTGAAAGAGAGGAAAGTCGGATAAAGGGAGTGGAACTAATAGCCTGCACTTCGGTCTTTGACCAAAAGGGAGCATTTTCTCCTGTTTTTGATACCTCAAAGCGGAAATTTATAGAAACCGAGACAGTAATTCTGGCTGTTGGCCAGGCGGCAGATTTATCATTCCTTCCGCCTGAGTTAAGAATAAGAGTTACTGAAGGCCAGACAATCGAAGTTAATCCAGAAACTTTTGAAACTAATATTAAGGGTGTATTTGCTGGCGGGGAAGCCGCCCTTGGCCCTGCCTCTGCTGTAGAAGCCATGGCCTCAGGCAGGAAGGCTGCCTCAGCCATCGATAAATTCCTCGGAGGAGAAGGAATTAT
>CAZEQD010000050.1:0-14117 GCA_964514305.1 uncultured Eubacteriales bacterium | reverse complement strand
GGAGGGCTTCAAGTGTTTTTTTAAATTTCTCTGCTAGATCGATTTTTTGGCTGTACAAATTGGTTAGCTCTCTTGGATCATTTATAATATCATAAAGCTCTGGTTTCGGAGCTTGGATAAATTTATAGCGCGAGTTTCTAAGACTTATTAATTCACTCCAGCCGAAATGATAGCGGGGAAAATAAGTTTCGCTGTAAGCAAAATGCTCCCTTCTCTTATTTTTTTTCAATATTAAGGGCAGGAGGCTTTTCCCTTGGACCTCACGAGGAATACTAAGCCCTAGTATCTCCAACAAAGTAGGCATTATATCAATAGTCTCAACACATTCCTTAATTTTTATCCCTCCTAATTTTGAAGAAGGAAAGTGAATGATTAAAGGAACAGATGTCGTTGCTTCATAAATAAAAAATCCATGGGTACGCTCTTTATGTTGGCCAAGACTTTCTCCATGATCACCAACTATTACTATCAAAGTTTTAGCCAAAATGCCTTTCTCTTTAAGCCTGTTCACTACTTTTCCGATTAAATCATCAACATAGGCTATCTCACCATCATAAAGCCCCCATTTCCATTTTGAAAATCGGGTTCGGTAATGTTCAGGCGGGTTATAAGGAGTATGAGGATCATAAAGATGAATCCAGCTAAAAAATCTCTTCTTATAATTTTTTTCAAACCAATCAAAAAATGCCTTTATAACTTCTTCCCCTTTTCGCTGAATGGAATCAAGTGACACCGTTTTATACTTGGTGAAATCAAAGTTATCATAATAATAATCAAATCCCTGATCCAGTCCCCACTGCGAATCAAGAACAAAAGCTCCAATAAAGGCACTAGTAGCTAGGCCATTCTCCTTGAGTACTTCAGCCAGAGTAGTCTTATCTGAACTAAGGTAAAAGCCCCCATTATCTCTCACCCCATGATAAAAAGGGTAAGTAGCGGTGAATATGGAAGAGTGAGAAGGAAGGGTGAGTGGAGCCTGACAAACGGCATTTTTAAACAAGATTCCAGATTCAGCCAAATTATCGATATTGGGTGTTTCGGCTTTACTATAGCCATAGCAACCCAAATGGTCAGCTCTAGTTGTATCTAGAGTTATAAACAACACATTCAGCCCTGAAATATCAATGGGCTTTATCAGTTTTTTAATATCAGAATAGTATCCAGCTCTTTTGTTAGAAACTAAATAAGATAAGGTAGAAAAAATTAACAAAGCAACAGCTAATATTCCTATAAGAATGAGAAATAACGGCTTACGGAAAAAAGGCATTTTTATGAGGTTATCTTTATCCTTTTTGGTTTCGATCTTATCTTTGGAATTCCTCAATGCTTTCCACTCGGCCTCATTCGTCATTATCCATGATTGAAACGTCTTTTTAACTATAGCAGTCACAAAAGAAAAATGTCAATTAAGGACCGTGAATATTTTCCTTCTTCTTTTAACCAATTGAAAACAATGAATTAATCTCCTAAGCCTGCATATTTGCAGACGATTTCAACAGCTCGGACAAGGGCTTTCACAGCCAATCTGGCGTACTTTTCATTTAGTTCTCCATCTTCATCTAAAGTTCCTAATCCGGGGCCTAAGAAGATATTGCCGCTGTAAATAAGAGCTGGAAAAATTCCCATTCTTTCCAAAGCAGCTGCTATTGGATGGGCCTCGAGGAATAGATCTTCACTACCAAAAATGGGGATACCGAATTCATCACCGTCCCAAGTCTGTTCATAATTAAGCTCAGTGCCACCCATTGTATAGGACTTGGTAATGAGGAGTTTATCTCTAAACCTGCTTGGCTGAAAAGCGCTGAATTCTTCAACCACTATCTCATGATATCTATCGATTGGTCCTTTGATTCTTTCAGGGTGGTCCCTTAAGGTCTTCAAGACTGCGGTTAAACCAACCACAGCATCTCTGCCTGGATCACAAAGAGAAAAAATAGCTTTGCTATGGGAGGATGTTTCCCCATATCTCTGGCCACCAAGTCCTAAACTCTTGCGAATAGGGACCATTATTTCTTCTCTTCCAACAATAAGGCCAGAGATGGGAGCGTGGGCTGCTTTATCCATACTCCAAACCATAACATCTGCCCCTATATCCTGAGGAGAAAGTCCAACAACAGGCAAACAGCTGGCACAATCTACAACATAAGGAACATCGTATTTAGCGGCGAGCTGCCCAATAAACTTTTTAAGCTTTGGAATACCTCTTTCATCCTTCTGACCATACCCATATCCTGGAGTATCATAGCCGATGCTGGTAAAGCCAACTAAAGTTTGGGCATGCCGGGCTGCTACTTCAGCTATTTTCTCGATCGATTTCTCAGCATCTGTTTTAGTCATCAAAGGCACAGGATTGAATTTTATACCATGGACTTCATATTTCGTTCCAACCAGTCGGACGAACAAGGAATCCAAGTTTGGGAGGCTCTTGCCCTCTACACCTAATTCTCCGGCCGTACAGCTTCTATCAATGAAAATATTTTTGTATTTGGGAGGAAATGGTCGTCCATAAGCAGCCATATATTCAAAATCTTCTTCATAAGGAGCAATAAACCTGGCTCTATATGCATCCTCTTTCCTCATAGTTGGCGGAGCAAACAGGGTTTCAAAACATACCCTTAAAGCTGCCTCACAGGTATTGGCTACGGCAGAATCATATTCATCACCATAAATATCCTTAATAATCTCCCTTAGTTCATCCTCAACTTTTCTTAGAGGTAAAACTGGAATATTATTGGCTTCATTGATCGCTTCCAGAACATATTTTTGCAGTGACCCCGGACAAGCTGAACTGCCTGCATACAATCCTATTTTGTTTTTCAATTTATCCACACCAAGCTCTTTAGCTGCTTTCTCTGCCTCATCAAGAATCTTAGGAAGATTGTTATAAATCTCTTGATACCATTGGAACCTATATTTTACTTTCACCAAAATATCCTCCTTTCCATTTTTATTCACTCATCTAAAGGATACTAATCTTCAGTTAGAATATCATCTTTTTTTAACCTAAAATTAATATCCCTTTTTTTCCTATTTTTCTTCTCCTCTAGCTTAAATCCTCATCTTTCGCCTTTTTTTTTAATTAGCTTTGAAAAAATATGACCAGGATAAGATGGTAAATTTTATCTCAATCCTTCTGGCCTAGCTAAAACGAGCAAAAAACAAGCTGGATTCTCAATTTAAAATTAAAAAAGCAAAAATGGACATATAATCAATTTAAATTATTTATTATTAATAATAGTCCATTAATTACACAATTTATTGATTTTATATCCATTATTGCTATTTTTTTCTTGACAATTTAATTATAATAAATTATAAGTTATATTTCAAGAAAACTAAATAATGCACAATTTCCTAAAGCCATCAATTTTTTTTCAACTATTTCTAAAAAATAGGAAAAATATGCTAATTCCTTTTTGTTTCCCTTAGCCATAGCGAATTAGGTGGCTATTCTCTATATTTTTATAAGGGAGGGAAAATGATCTATAAAAAGCACATACTAAAAACTCTATCATTAATAGCATTTTTATTAACTTTAACAATTAATTTTTCTTTTGGTCAAATAATAACAGGCAAAATAACAGGCGTCGTTACAGATGAACAAGGAGCACCTCTTCCAGGGGTAACTGTGGAAGCCACAAGTCCTTCTTCTATGGGAAAACAGATTGCTATTACCTCAGAAAAAGGATCTTACCGATTTGCAAGTTTACCGCCTGGCATTTACAAATTGGTATTTACTTTAGATGGTTTTCAAACTGTAGAACGAGGGAATATAGCAGTAAATATTAATACAACCGTAACTTTAAATGTCACAATGAGGCCTTCGGCCATTGAAGAAACGGTCGAAGTCACGGCCGAAGCACCAGCAATTGACGTTAAAAAATCTGGGCTATCATCTACTTTTACGACAACAGAATTAGAAAATATTCCGGCAGGACGACAATCATTTGCAGACGTGGTTAAACAGGCTCCTGGCATGCTCACTCGAGGTGAATCTGGTGCCCTAAGATGGTCCTTTGCTGGTTCCGGTACTCAAGGTAATGCTTTTTATGTTGATGGTGTCGACCAAAGTTCTCCTGAATTAGGTATGCCTTGGACCAATCCAAGTCAAGATATTTTTGAAGAAGTAGAAGTTTCGGGCATTGGAATCGCTGCTGAATATGGCCAAATAACTGGAGCTGTAATTAACATTGTTACCAAATCTGGTGGAAACGAGTTTTCAGGAGCACTATCTCATTATGGACAGTATGACTTTCTTACCTCTGATAACAACCCTTACCCTGATAAATATGAAAGCTTTAAACGGTTCTATCGCTATGATATTTCATTATCTTTGGGTGGCCCTATTATTAAAGATAAACTCTGGTTCTTCGGAAATACTAACACCCGCCGTAATAAAGAATCACCATGGCAAATTGAATCCGAATATGCTCCTATAAATATCCAGGATGAAGCTTTTTTCAAATTAACTTCAAATATTAGTAATAGACACAAATTAATGAGCAGCTTCGCTTATGAAAACGAAGATTTCGGCGAAGTTCCTGATCCATGGACATTGCCTGAAACATTGATTAAAGAAGTTTGTAGAACTTATATTTGGAATGCCCGCTATACCTGGATGATTAGTAATAATTCCTATTTTGACCTCAAATATGCCGGCTGGTGGTGTGATGATGATTGGGGTATCCCAGTTTATGATGCAGATATTAACAAACGTGGGCACTATGACGACTTTACTGGCGTTGCTTCAGTAGCTCCTGCTTTTGCTACTTTCTGGAACATTTATACTCATCAAGTAAATGCTGGCCTATCTTACTTTACTGAGGATTTTCTTGGAGCTGATCATGATTTCAAATTTGGTGTTCAATACAATAAGGGCGGAATGAATGCCAAAACAGGCTACTGTGGAGGAGGCTATTACATTGATTATAATGGTGAACCTTATCTTCTGTATGAACAACAACAATGGATGTATGGTGGCTTGGTCAATAAAATTGGCATCTTTGCTGACGACACTGTAACCATCGGTGAAAGATTAACATTAAATTTAGGAATAAGGTTTGATCATCAAAATGCTGATTACCCTCCTTTCAACCGTCTTGATGGCTGGAACGAAACAAATGAAAAAGCCCTTGGTATTGATAATCTAATTACCTGGAATGTTTTTTCCCCTAGAATCGGAATCGCTTATCAATTGACTCCGGATGGAAAAACTCTATTCAAAGCTCATTTTGGACGCTATTATGATGCTCTCCATATAGGGAACTTCTCTGTTCCAGGTCCAGGCGTTACAGATTGGTACGCTTATGAATGGACAGGAACAGAATGGGAACTTTTTGATTATGTGCCTGGTGAAATTGGCTACATTATGGATCCAAATTTAAAAAATCCATATGCTACCCAAGCTTTTGTTGGACTGGAAAGAGAGATTATTACAGATTTTACTCTTGGAGTAATGTACCTTTATAAAAAAGAAGGCAATTCTATTGGATTCGAGGGAAGAAATGCCATATACGAACAGGTTCAAAGGATTTCTCCTGATAACGGCCAAACATATACGGTTTACAATCGGACAAGTCCGCCTGGAGTAGAAGAAACATGGCAGACAAATCCTGAAGGTTATGGCCAAAAATATAACGGTTTGATCCTTTCCCTTGATAAAAAATATTCTCACAACTGGATGATGAGCACCTCACTGACCTGGAGCCATTCTAAGGGACTAACCATGGATGCCCATTCAACCTGGCAAGATCAAATAGCAGAATATACCGCTGGCTTTGGGGTAGATCCCAATGAGTTAATTAATGCTGAAGGGGATCTTCAGCACGACAAAAGATGGGTTTTTAAACTCACTGGTGGCTATAAATTACCAGGAGATATTTTCTTAAGCGCCTATTTTACTTATCAGACTGGACGACCACGGCCAACTTTTGTCAGAATCTTTGGCCTCAATCAAGGCAGAACAATTATCTTAGCTGAACCAAGAGGAGAAGTAAGGTATCCTTCATTCTACACGCTGTCTCTAAGAGCACAAAAAACTTTTAAACTTTATAAATCATGGAAACTTAAAGTTATGCTCGATCTTTTTAATGCTACCAACGACGATAAACCAAGGACTTGGCGTTCCAATAGTAGGTGGTTAGAATCTTTCTATGTTCCCTGGAATCTTCCTAATCCCAGAAGTCTACAGCTTGGATTCAAGCTGGAATTCTAATTAAAAGCTCAAAATTTTTAATGATAGCTTCCAAGAGTCCATTCACAAACAAGAGGACAATAATTCGCGTTAGCAAATTAAAAAATATTTTGCAAAGGAGATAAAATGAACAAAAAAAATAGAAAAACTGTAGTTAATTCTTGGAACGAATGGGATCCTTTGAAACACGTCATTATCGGGCGGGCTGACGGAACCATGGTTCAAGCCCCTGAGATTGCTATTCAGCGCAATTGGCCTTATGATGGCTTCCCAATGGGCACTTACGGACCTTATCCCCAGGAAATGGTAGATAAGGCTAATGAAGAACTGGATAATTTTGCCAAAATACTGGAAAAACGTGGTATTCGAGTTGACCGTCCCACTCCCATCGATTTTAGTCAAGTGGTCCAAACTCCAGATTGGAAACAGTTAACAATGTTTGGCTGTGCCCCTGCTCGCGACCTTCTGCTTACAGTAGGCAATGAAATTCTAGAGGCAACTATGTCTTACCGTAGCCGCTGGTTTGAATATCTCTGTTATCGTCCTTTATTTCTGCAGTACTTTAAAGAAGACCCAAATTTTCGCCTTGAAGCAGCTCCCAAACCGCGTTTAACTGAACGCTCCTACAAGAAAGACTGGTGGAGAGAATGGTATTCCTTAAGCGAAGATGAACAGTACAGGCGGGCCGAGAAAGGAGATTGGATCCTGACGGAAGAGGAACCATTATTTGACGCAGCCGATGTAGTCCGCTACGGCAAGGACCTCTTTGTCCAGAAATCAATGGTCACAAACGACGCAGGCATTAGCTGGTTGCGCCGCCATTTTCCTAACCATCGAATCCACAAAGTGGGACGCAGAGAATTATTGCCCTGGCACATGGATACAACTCTTGTTCCTGTTCGCCCTGGATTGGCCATCATGAATCCGGAAAGGATACCTCTCGATGAGCGGGAACTTGAACTATTTAAAATAAATGATTGGGAAATTGTAAAGGCTACGAAAGCACTTCTTAAGAAAAAAAATCCGCTGGATTTCTGCAGCTGGTGGCTGAACATGAACACCCTTGTTCTTGATCCGAAGACCATCTGTGTTGAAGCCAGTGAAATTCCTACCATGGAAATGTTCGATAAGCACGGTTTTGAAGTTGTCCCGGTCCCATTCTATAACGTATCTCCCTTTGGCGGCGGACTCCACTGCTGCACAGCAGATGTTTACCGTGAAGGGACATGTGAGGATTATTTTCCCAAGCAGATTGAAGATTTCTAAAAAATTCTACATCCTCAATCTGTTTGTTGATAAAACGACATTTTAGTGCGAATATTAATTAAATGAAAGCAGGACCTCTACTATGAAAGACTCAAAAAAAGTTTTGGAAAACACCATAAAAAGATGCCGAGAACGAAATATCATCATTCCCACTTATGAAGAGATGGCTCACCCTGAAAAAATACCTCAGGGAATCAAAGATGAACTTAAAAACATTGGCCTCTGGGATCTTCATTCAAGAAACCTATTCAGAATCACCTGGAAGAACGAGCCGGTTAAATTTGGAGGGGGCTTTGGAGGAGTGAATTTCATGGAAATACCGCCTGAGCTATCAGGGGTAAAAGCTCGCATAATAATTCTTATCGGTAAATATTTTCCGACAGGATCTCATAAAGTTGGAGCCACTTTTGGACCCCTGGTAGAAAAACTGGTTAGAGGAGCCTTTGACCCCACCACTCAAAAAGCGCTGTGGCCTTCAACCGGAAATTACTGCCGAGGAGGAGCCTACGATTCCTACCTGCTGGCCTGCCCTTGCGTTGCTGTTCTCCCTGAAGAAATGTCTCGAGAAAGGTTTGAATGGTTGGAAACAGTCGGTTCTGAAATTTATCCTACACCTGGCTCAGAAAGCAATGTAAAAGAAGTCTATGACAAAAGTTTTGAACTCAAGAGAGAGCGCCCTGATGAAATTGTTATTCTTAACCAATTTGATGAAATTGGAAATTCTATCTGGCATTATGTCTGTACCGGTCAGGCAATCGAAGAAGTCTACCACAACCAAAAGGAAAAAAATCAAAGACTGACGGCTCTTTTCCTTACCCAAGGCTCTACGGGAACTCTGGGCTGTGCTGACTATCTGCGTGAAAAATTCCCTCAAATAAAGGTCTGTGCAGGTGAAGCCTTGCAGTGCCCTACCCTTCTCTATAATGGATATGGAGCCCACCGCATTGAAGGAATTGGGGATAAGCATGTACCCTGGATTTTTAACGTGAAGAACATGGACATGGTAGCTGCCATTGATGATGAATATTGCATGAGAATTATTCGCCTTTTTAACGAGAGTAAAGGAAAGTCCTTTCTGAAAGCCAAAGGGGTTCCTGAGGAAATAGTGGAAAAGCTTGATCTTCTGGGAATCTCCTCCATTGCTAATTTAATAGGCGCTATCAAAATGGCCAAATACTATGAGATGACCAGCCGGGATATAATTTTTACTATTGCTACCGACTCAATGGAACTCTACCAATCTAGAATAAAAGAATTGAGAAAAGCTCACGGTGACTATACAGAATATGAAGCAGCGGCTGATTTCGATAGCTGTTTGATGAGTATCACTACAGATTATATGTTAGAATTAACTTATTGGGATAAAAAAAGAATGCATAATCTCAAATATTTTACTTGGGTTGAACAGATTGGAAAGGATGTAGAAGAATTAAACAGGCAGTGGTATGATGAAAACTACTGGAAGGATAAATACCGTTCATACCGGAAATGGGACAAACTTATAAGACAGTTCAATCAAAAAACTGGGCTGCTGGATAAATATAAATAAAGGTTCATCGCTATATCGAGTATTTTTTTGTTTAAAAATTGAATGATTTAAACTTAAAGAGGGTCCTATCAGGCAGCATCTCTCTGTCCAGCCCCCCACCCATCCAGTTAAACTCACCTTGTTCTACGGGTATCTCTGTTATGACGATGGGCCATAATATATATAGGAAAGGAGAAATAAGCATGACAAAAAAAATTATAATTACTATTTCACTTTGCTTTTTAACAGCAATCTTTTTCCTCCTTTCAAGCTGCAGCCGTCTATCTCCTGACTATGATTTAATCATTACCAAGGCCCAGATTGTTGATGGCACAGGAAATCCAGCTTATTCTTCAGATGTTGGTATCAAAGGAGATACCATCGTAGCCATAGGGGACCTATCTTCTAAACAGGCTACAAGAAAAATTGATGCTCATAACTTAGTGGTCGCTCCAGGCTTCATCGATGTCCATACTCATTGCGATGGAGGCTTAGGAAAAGTAGATTCCAATGCTAATCTAAACTACCTTATTCAAGGAACAACAACAGTTGTTACTGGAAACTGCGGCAGCGGCACATTTAAAATTGCTGAGACTAAAGCCAAATGGGAAAATCTTGGTATAGGTACAAATGCCATTCACCTCGTCGGTTTTGGCGATGTCCGTCAGGCTGTGATGGGAAGGGACACTCGACCTGCCACTCCGGAAGAGGTGGAAAAGATGAAAGCAATAGTCCGGCAGGCTATGAAAGAGGGTGCCTGGGGTTTGAGCACTGGCCTGGAATACATACCTGACCGCTATTCCACTACTGAAGAAATTATCGAACTGGCCAAGGTCGTGGCTGAGTTTGGAGGAGTCTATGCCAGCCATCAGCGCAATGAGTTTGACCAAGTCCCAGAGGCCACTAAGGAGACCATCCGCATAGCCAAAGAAGCTGGACTTCATGCCGAAATCTCTCATCTTAAAATATGCAGGAAGAATTACTGGGGTGGAATGAAAGAAGTAGTGGCTTTGATTAACAAAGCGCGCTCTGAAGGAATTCACATTACGGCTGATATGTATCCCTATAATATGGCGGGTGGAGGACCTGTTATAGACATTGTTAGAAATTCTGGCTGGTCGCCCTTCCGCCTTCCTCCTGACCTGCAGCCATTTGCTGATCTGCGCTTAAAATTGAGAAATAAAGCTCTATCTAAGCCAGAACGAGCTGAATTAAAAAAACAGTATCTCAACGAGCTGAAAAAAGCCCTGTCCGACAAATCCAAGCGGGAGCTGATAAAAAAATATGTAATTGAAGGAACTCCTGAGAATCCTAGTCCCGTCGCTATAGGAGGTTGGGATAGTTTTGTGGTGGCTACCGCTAAGAAAAATGCCCATTTAATTGGGAAAATTATTTCTGATTTAGCTCAGGAAAAAAAGAGAGATGCTTTTGATATTGTGGCCGAATTGGCTTTGGCTGAGCATGATATGTATGTTGCCTGCGGAGTTATGTCAGAAGAGGATATGAAATTGGCTATAAAACAAGAATGGCTTATGTTCTGCAGCGATGGAGATGCTATTCCTATTATTAAAGAGGGGGCTAAACCCAAATACGGACATCCTAGGGCCTTCAGCAGCCAAGCCAGAGTTCTAAGAAAATATGTGAGAGAAGACAAACTTTTAACACTGGAAGAGGCGATTCGCAAGATGACTTCCCTGCCTGCTTCTTTTCTTGGTCTAAAAGACAGAGGTCAGATCAAAGAAGGTTATAAGGCAGATATTGTCATCTTTGACCCTAAGACCATCAGGGACAAGGCTACTTTTGCTGACTGCCAAAAGTACGCTACGGGAACCAAGTATGTAATTGTCAACGGCAAGCTCAGTATAGAAGAGGGCAAATATCATGGAGCCCTTAATGGTAAAATGTTACTCCTGACGAACAATAAATAAAATAATTCAGGCTAATTATTGCTATTTAATAAAATCATTTCAAAGGAGGGGTGGGTGAAAAAAATAATAACAATTTTATTCTGCCTAACTCTCATTTTCAGCCTTGTTTCCGCTCAGGAAGCAAAGCAGCGGCCAATGACAGTAGACGATGCCTTGAATATGGTTCGTCTCCAAGATGTTCATCTTTCTCCTGATGGAAAATGGGTATTCTTTTCCAAATCAGAGCTTGATTGGAGTCATAATAAAAGAATTAAGAAATTCTTCATGATCCTGGCCAGCGGCGGAGAAGCTCAGCAATATATTGGAGAAGCAGGCGGCAGCTCATTTCAATTTTCACCTGATGGGAAATATCTATCATTCAAGCGGAAAGTCAATAAAATTGAGCAGATATTCCTCCTGCCGCTCACTGGTGGCGAAGCTGTTCAGCTTACTAACCACCAAAACAGTATTGCCTTCTATAAATGGTCGGCTGATGCCAGCAAAATATTTTTCACGGCTGATGAGATGTTAAGTGAAGAAGAACAAAAAGAGTATGATATGGGAGATGATGCTATTTTTATTTTTGAAGGACCAAACGGCCGAGAGGAAGCCTACTGGCGGAACCTGTGGTTTTTTGACCTTTCAACCAAGAAAGAAAAACGTCTGACCGAGGAAGAATTTATTATTAACGAATTTGACGTATCTCCAGATGGAAAGCGGATTGTGCTGGCAGCCACTCCACAGGAAGACGAGAATTATTTTCATTTATCTGAACTCTATCTGTTTAAGGTGAACCAGGCGGAGCTTGTTCAACTCACCCATAACAAAGCCCCTGAAGAAAATGTTCTCTGGTCGCCAAATGGTGAAACTTTTGTCTATCATGCTCCTTCTGATAAGGATTTTAATCTAACTCATGGCTATCTGTGGATAATGAATCCAGAAACAGGCCAGAAGAAGAAGCTTCAACAACCAAATCAGGGTGAGATTTCAAACCTTGCCTGGACGCCTGATGGTAAAAGCTTGCTCTTTAATGAAACTCGCCGTACCAATCAAAACCTTTATCAGCTTGATATCAAAACAGGCAAGGTTAAAGCTGTGACCAACGTCAAAGGCAGTCTTAGAGTTCTCGATTATTCTAAAGACAGGACAAAGATTGTTTATTCCTACAGCGACTTTACTACCCCACCTGACCTTTATGTGTCTTCCTTAGACAATTTTAAACCTATTCGTCTCACCGAGGCTAATCCCTGGATAGAAAAAGAAATACTTCTGGCCAAAGCTAAAATCATTGACTGGAAGAGTAAAGATGGTATGAAGATAGAAGGAGTTCTCTATCTTCCGGCTGATTACAAGAAAGGGGAAAAACTTCCTCTTATAGTCACCATCCACGGTGGACCGCCTGGCCATTTTGCCAACCAATTCCGATCCGAGTTTCATATTTTTGCTGGACTAGGTTATGCCTCTCTCGGACCTAATATTCGCGGCAGCGACAGCTACGGAGACACTCTGCTCTGTGCTCTACAGGGTGATGTTGGAGGCGGAGAATTCGATGATGTCATGACAGGTGCAGATTATTTGATTGAAAAAGGCATAGCTGATCCTGAGCAGCTGGGAGTCCGCGGCTGGAGCTGGGGAGGAATCCTGGGCAGCTGGGTCATCACCCATACCAAGCGTTTCAAAGCTGCTTGTCTGGGAGCCATGGTTGGCAGCTGGTCAGCCGAATCAGGCCCAGGTCTTTTCTGGGATCTCAAGCTCCATTATATCGGTGGAGCTCACTGGATTAACCCAGAAGATTGGCGGGGAGCATCTTCAATCTGGTACGTGAAAAATGTGACTACCCCTACTCTCCTCCTTCATGGTGCCCGAGATATGGTCAGCACTCCAGGACAATCGATGATGTTCTTTCATGCTCTTAAAGAAATAGGCAAAGCACCTGTCCGCTATATTAAATTCCCCAGGGAGCCCCACGGTTTCCGAGAACCACGGCATCAGCGGCGGCGCTATATAGAGGAAATCAAATGGATGGAAAAATACATCCGAGGCATAGACTGGAAGCCGTGGAAACGGAAAGAATAAAATTAGTATTAAATATATAAGGGGTAAATTATGAAAAGTCCACGCCAAGTAGGTTTAAGTCAAACCTTTTTTTGGTTAGTCTTATTTATCCTAGCTGTTTTAACCCAGCCAGCTGCTGCTTACCAAGCATACACCCATACTCCTCTTACAGATAAAGTAGATGAAATGTTTAAGCCCTGGGACAACAACTATTCACCTGGAGCAGCCCTAGGAATTTTTAAGGATGGAAGAATTATTTATGCCCGTGGCTACGGCCTGGCTAACTTGGAATATAATCTGGCCTGGACTCCTCAAACTGTTTCCCGTACCGGCTCTATTTCCAAACAATTTATAGCCATGTGCATAGCTATTCTGGCCGAGCAGGGAAAACTTTCCTTAGAAGATGATATTCGGAAATTCCTGCCTGACTGGCCTGATTACGGCCGCCCCATTAAGATTAAACATCTTCTCCATCACACTAGTGGGGTCCGTGAATATTTAACTCTCGTCTCCCTTATTGGCAAACCAGAAGGAAGCGGTTATGTATACACGCCCTGTGAGTTATTAAGATTACTTTCCCGGCAGAAAGAACTCAATTTTGAACCCGGAGAGAGGTTTTCCTATTCCAATTCAGGATATTTTCTACTCTCAGAAATAATCAGTCGAGTGAGTGGTTTAAAAACAAGTGCTTTTGCCAAGAAATATATTTTTGAGCCTCTGGGGATGGATAACACCCATTTTCATGATGACCCCAATATGATTGTCAAAAACAGAGCTTATGGATACTCACCCCAAAAGGATGGCAGTTACAGACTGGATATTCTCAGGCTTAAAGTGATTGGAGATTTAGGCCTTATGACCACTATAGAAGATTTTTTTAAATGGGATCAGAATTTTTACCACAACTGCTTGGGAACCGGCAATCAAAATTTGATCAAAACAATGCTAACACCAGGAAAATTAAATAACGGTGAACAAATTTCTTATGCTCTCGGTTTGAATATCAGAAAATACGGCGGCTTGAGGATGATAAGTCATAGTGGTTCTGCTGTTGGTTATGTAGCCTATTATGTCCAATTCCCAGATCAAAAATTTTCTGTATTCATTCTTTCTAATCTTAGCACTTTTTCTCCAGGAAAAATTGCTATGAAAATAGCTGACTTGTATT
>CAZEQD010000049.1:14030-15405 GCA_964514305.1 uncultured Eubacteriales bacterium | reverse complement strand
CTATTAGAATTATTGTAAAAATTAAAGTTATGAAACTTATGAAGGTCTGACCCCAAACTTCACTTATTATGTTTGTTAATTCCCCGAATATTGGTCGGCAGGGGGATTTTTATGGTTTTCTGCCGCGGCGAGGCTGAAGGCTCTAATTTTATCACCAAGAACTTTCTTTTACTTTTAACAATAACTTTCTTTTCTATTATTTGCTTCCAGGTAATAGCCCTCATCTTAATAATAATCCCCCGGGAGCCATAATAGACTTGAGCCCGAGGCGAAAAGCTTAATAATAAAGCCACCAGCAGGAAGTTGCCATGAGGTCCTTTAGCCTCAGGTGCCTTAACCAGCCAAATTATACTCCATATCAAATATACAGCCACCAACAGCCATTTCAGCCAATTTAAAGGTAAATAAGGGCTAAAAATAGTTGACCATTGCTCTTTTATGGTGCCTATCAGTCTTTTTCTGTCGCTCAAAATCTTCAGGTGGAGAAAGAAGATAATGAAACAAACAACCAGTCCCAGGGAGTAGAAAAGGTCCATAAGCTTGATAATTTGCAGTTAATCTATTCTATTTTTCATCTTGAATATAATTAATAATTTCCTTTAACTGAGATGGAGCCAATGGAAAAACATACTTTTTAATTATTTTATTATCAGCATTACAAAAGATAACAGATGTTCCTTTTCCTGCTATGGGGTTAAAAATATGAAAGCGATCAACAATCAGGGGGAATTGAAGAGCATTGGCTGTTAAAAAGCCTTGGGCTTTTTTAACAGCAATACCTATGGCCATCTCTTCATCTTCAGGATTAGACTGAGGATTAACCACAAGGACACCCCAAACAGTCACCATCGTCAGCCAGGGAGAAATAAGCTGGTGAAATTCAAGGAAGGAATTAAGGCAAGCCTGACACATAAAGCTTCTAAAATCGATTATAAATATGAGCATTTTGTTTTGATAATGGCTGGTTGGGAAGTGAGCCTTAATTTGTGGGAAAAAGCCAGAAAGGCAAGATGGTCTTCCATTTAAAAAAGAGCTATGGCCGGGAACCAAGCCTACAATCAGAGCTATGAGGGATAAGGCCATTATGATTTTCATTAATATTTCTGCCTTTTTCATTGCACCTTTCTCCTTTTATTACAAATATTTGTTAACGGTCTGTTTAGGGCATCATGCGCTGTAGGGACTGCTCTCCGAGGGGCCCGCAGACTCCAAGCCTTCTATCCCCGTAGGAAGCATTCTCCGAATGGTCCATTTTTATTGAACGGCCACCACTGACAGCAGATCCTGCAGGTCCGTTATCCAATTAACGGTCCATTGAGGACAGCAGACTCTACACCTTGCTCTTCACTTTTCACTTTAAACTTTAAACTTATTA
>CAZEQD010000049.1:8436-13930 GCA_964514305.1 uncultured Eubacteriales bacterium | reverse complement strand
GGTTCTTTCCTTAAGCTTTTAACTTTAAACCTTTTACTTTTCACTCTTCACACTTTTTCCATATATATAATCAATTTGGTATTTTTTGAGGCTGATGCCTTCGCCAGCTCGGGAATACAGAAAATTATGCTGGTCAATGTATAAACAATGGGAAGGTTCAGACAAAGTAAAAGTAGTCAGGTGTTTTCCTTCTGAATTCAGAACATATACATCGCGGCTTTTGTTTTTAGAAAAATCCCCTCCAAGGACAAAAAGATAGCCTCGCTTATCAAGGACTGCATCTTTGTAAATAACATCTTGAGGAACAATAAAAGAGGCCACCTTCTTTCTTTTTGACTTTTTTCCTTTAAACAGACTGGTCGTCCACAACTTTTTCTGCTGGGGACTGAATTTTTCAATCTTATCCTGATAAGAATATACGAGAAAGAGATTACCCTCACTATCAAAATCGAAACTAATCATATCCATCATTAAAGGTAAAGTCTTGTCATCATAAATTATTTCTTTAACCAATTGACCACTTGCATCAAAAATATACACCCTTGGAGGACGGTTAGGAGAAATAGTGCTCACAGCCAACTGAGAATCAGATATAACTTTCAAGTCGTCAACTGGAAATTTCAAAGGAAGGCGGTGTTTGAAATTAAGTTCCAGGTCAAAAACATGAAGGCCAAGGAGATACTGGTCAACAGCATACAGATATTTTTGAGAGGAGCCAAGGGACCGGGGGGCCATAAATTCACCCGGCCCCTGGCCTTTCCCGCCCGTTTTTTTGATTAATTTACCCTGAGGATTAAATTTTTTTAGAGAATAATCCATGGCATCTGTAACATAAATATTTCCCTCCGAGTCAGACGCAACTCCCACCCATTGAAAGAGCAAATCGTCATTTAAACTGCCGATAGTTAAAACTTCTTTTAACCTTATGGCGCTCAATTCTCTGTTTAAAGAAAATAGAGAGGAATTCATATTGACTATCATTAAAGCTATAGCCAGAGCATAACAAAATTTTTTTCTGGTCATTGCTTATTCCTTTCTTATTCAATAACGATTTGAGTTTGAGCGCTTTCTCACCAGAAGATAAACAGAGACTTTTCAGGCTGCCTCTTAATCTGATTCAACGTATTTTTTGCAAAAAGCATAACCCGTGCCGCAGTAAACGATAGCAAAATCTGGCAGCCACATGTTTTCCAGCCAGCACTCGAAAAAAGCATCCTCGCAGCTCAGGGCCTCAAGAAATGTTGGTCCTAGGCTGAAAAATAAACCTATAATAACTACAATAATAACCAACTTCCGGAGTCTTTTAATTCTTGATGAACTCATAATGCCTCCTTACATTATTTGGCAATCCCTTACAAATAATTAATGCAGAAATCATAGCCAATCAGACAGCCTGAAAAATAAATAGCCCCGGATGCTGGCCCACTGAAAATAGTAACCAGAACAGCATCAATCCCACATTTAGAAAAAGCATCTTGGCAGACATTGGCCTCAAGTGGATAGGGAACCAGGTAAACGAGAGTGAAGCTAAGAAGCAAGACCAAAGCTAAAATTTTAAAACCTTTGAGGGATGTTAAATTTTTCATCCTTCTACCTCCTTTCACCCAAAATAAAGCAAAATACGTGCCATATACGAACATAGCCGCTTAGATTTAACAATGAACTAGTCCCGTTTTTAAAATCCGGAAACAAACAGTTACTTTTACTGTGCCGCGGTGTGTCTTTTATTTATTAAGTAAGCAGTAAGGAGTTAGGAGTGAGGAGTTAATGAGGAGTTAAAAAGATAAAAATCAAGCTAAAATCAAAAGGGATAAGGATAAAAAAGTTAAAAGTTGAATGTATAAAGTTTAAGGTAAAAAAATAAAATTGGATCTGTAAAGCCAAGTATCCGCCCGGCCCACAACACAAATAAACGGCCCTTGGGGACAGCGAGCCCTACGTCTCAATTTTTGCTCTTCACCGTCCGCGGTTCTTTCTTTAAGCTTTCAACTTTAAACTCTTTACTCTTGATGCTCACTTTTCACTTTTTACTGTTTCATCATAGGGATCTTTATTCCCTTTTCCTGGGCGCATTTAATAGCTGCTTCGTAGCCTGCATCAGCATGCCTGGCCACTCCTAAACCTGGATCGACTGTTAACACTCTCTGCAGCCGCTTTTCGGTCGCATCCTTGCCGTCAGCCACAATGACCATGCCAGCGTGAATGGAAAGGCCAATTCCCACTCCCCCACCATGATGGACTGAAACCCAAGAAGCTCCGCTGATGGCATTGAGCAAAGCATTTAAAATCGGCCAGTCAGCAATGGCATCAGAACCGTCCTTCATGCCTTCGGTCTCCCTGTTAGGTGAGGCAACTGAGCCAGCATCCAGATGGTCGCGGCCGATGACGATTGGGGCACTTATTTTGCCAGTTTTAACCAGATGGTTGATCACAGCTCCAAAGCGGGCTCTTTCCCCATAGCCCAGCCAGCAGATTCGAGAAGGAAGTCCCTGGAATTTAACCTGCTTTTGGGCTTTTCTTATCCAGCGGGCCAGGGCTTCATCCTCGGGAAATTCGCGGAGGACAGCCTCATCGGTTTCATAAATATCCTTAGGATCTCCAGAGAGGGCAGCCCAGCGGAAAGGCCCTTTGCCAAAACAGAACAAAGGTCTTATGTATTCAGGAACGAAGCCTGGGATATCAAAGGCATTGGCTACGCCTGCTTTTTGAGCCTGACCGCGGATATTATTGCCATAATCAAAAGCTTTTGCCCCTCTCTTCTGGAGTTCGAGCATGGCTTCGACATGGACAGCCATCGATCCATAAGCTCGTTTGATATATTCATCAGGATTTTTCTGACGTAACCTGAGAGCCTCCTCATAAGGGATACCAGCCGGTACATAACCGTTAAGTTCATCATGAGCTGAGGTCTGATCTGTTAAGACATCTGGAGTAATACCCCGCCTGACAAACTCAGGTATCACATCAGCCGCATTTCCCAGAAGTCCAATAGACAGGGGCTGGCCCTTATCTTTGGCCTCAAAAGCCAGCTTTAAAGCTTCATCCAGGTCTGTAACCATAGTGTCCACATAGTTGCTGTCTAATCTCCTCTGAATTCGGTCTCTATCGACTTCAACCACGAGGGCTACGCCTTCATTCATGGTTATAGCTAAAGGCTGGGCTCCACCCATGCCCCCCAGGCCGGCTGACAGGACTAATTTACCCTTCAGGCTGCCGCCAAAATGAGTTCGAGCTACCGAGGCCAGGGTTTCATATGTTCCCTGTAAAATGCCCTGGGTGCCGATATAAATCCAGCTGCCAGCCGTCATCTGACCGTACATGGTCAGGCCTTTGGCTTCCAGGCGTCTGAATTCGTCCCAGGTAGCCCATTTGGGTACAATCAAGGCGTTAGCAATAAGCACCCGGGGAGCTTCAAGGTGAGTGTCAAAAATAGCCACCGGTTTTCCTGATTGAACAATCAGAGTTTGGTCATTCTCCAGATTTTTTAAACTGTCGACAATGGCCCAAAAACATTCCCAATTACGGGCGGCTTTGCCTGTGCCGCCATAAACAATCAGTTCTTGGGGTTTCTCACCTACCTCTGGGTCAAGGTTATTCATCAGCATTCTGAGGGCTCCTTCCTGGGACCAGCCTTTAGTCAGGAGATTAGGGCCACGCGGCGCCCTTATTTCCTGATATTCATATTTTTTTTCGATATCCATAGCTGCCTCCTTTTTATTCTATGGGACTGAGGGCCTTATCAGGCCATTTTTTCGCTTTACATTTCCTTTTTTAAAAACTATAGGGACAGGTCTCTGACCATTCCCTCTTCTTTCCCACTTTAAACTTTCAACCTTAAACCATTCACTTTTCACTCTTAACTGTTTACTCTTTCTTTCTGCTTTCAACTTTAAACATTAAACCTTAAACTTTTCACTTTTCACTTTTCACTATTTACTATTTACTGGATACTAAAAAGGCCTCCATCCTTTTAATTGTTTTTTCTTTACCGGCCATTTCCAGGACAGCAAAAAGGCTGGGGCTAACTGGTTTACCGACAACCAACATCCTCAAGGCATGGATAAAAAGAGCTGCTTTCACGCCTTCTTTGGCTGCTCTCTGACGTAGAACAGGCTCAATATTGACTGCCTGGAAATCACTTATCTTCAAAAAATCATCCTTGAGCTTGGCAAGAAGCTCCTTAAGCCTTTTATCTTTTAAATACTTTTCAGCCCCTGCTCTATCTATGGTAAACTCATCAGTTAAAAAAGGCCTGGCACTTTGAACAAAATCTTTAAGGGTATGGCTTCTGACTTTTAAAAGATCAATTAACCTCAGGAACCAATCTTTGCGGGAGGTGGACAGACTTTCATCCCAAAGATTTTCCTTTTTCAATTCCTCCTGAACATAAGGGAGAAGTTCAGCTGCTTCCATACTTGATATTAATTGACTATTCAACCACTCCAGTTTTTCCAGATGAAGAATCGGGTTTCCAGGGCTTACTTTATCCAGTGAGAACTGTTCGACCAGTTCTTCCACTTTATAAATCCTTTCCTCCTTACCTGGAGACCAGCTCATCAAAGCCAAGAAATTAAGGATGGCTAGGGGCAAAAAGCCATCTTCTTTAAACTGGAGGACAGAAGTCACCCCATGTCGTTTACTTAATTTTTTACGATCTGGACCTAGAATGAGCGGTAAATGAGCGAATTCAGGCGGTAAAGCTCCCAAGGCCCGGTAGATTAAAATTTGTTTGGGAGTATTGGAAATATGGTCATCGCCTCTTATAACATGAGTAATTCTCTGATCAATATCATCGACCACCACCGATAAATGATATGTGGGGAATCCATCACGGCGAACAAGGATAAAATCTTCAATATTGCGATTCTCAACAGCAATTTCCCCATGGACAAGATCATGATAGCTGGTTTCCCCCTCAGGGACCAGAAAGCGGAGAGCTTTAGGCCTTCCTTCCTGCTCCAAGCGCTCCTTTTCCTTTTGGGTGAGATTCAGGCAGCGGCGGTCATATTTCCAGTACTGGCCCCCGCTTATTGAAGCCTTCCTTCGCTGCTGGATTTCTTCCGGAGTGCAGTAACAGTAATAAGCATATCCCTGGCTGTGTAGTTTTTCAGCCTTTTGTTTGTAGATTTTAAGGCGGCCTGATTGAAACACAGGGCCATCATCCCAATTGAGGCCCAGCCACTGCAGACCATCAATAATTCCCTGGCTCATCTGGCTGGAGGATCGAGCCATATCTGTATCTTCAATGCGCAGGATAAATTGACCTTGGTGATGGCGGGCAAATAGCCAATTAAAGAGGGCAGTCCGGGCTGCTCCAATGTGTAAATGACCAGTGGGACTGGGAGCAAATCTGACGCGGACTGATTTCATCCTTTTTCTATTTGAATATACCATAACCAGCTATAAGCAGTAAACAGTAAACAGTGAGGAGTAAGGAGTGAGGAGTTAAAAGAGAACAGGTTTAAGGTTTAAGGTTGAAAGCAAGAACAGTGAG
>CAZEQD010000049.1:0-8336 GCA_964514305.1 uncultured Eubacteriales bacterium | reverse complement strand
GGTTTAAGGTTGAAAGCAAGAACAGTGAGAAGTGAGGAGTAAGGAGTTTGATCTATTCCTGTAGGGTCTGCTGTCCTTAGCAGACCGTTACCTATTTACGTTGCCCGAAACCGGATATTTTTACGTGGCAGAAAACCGGAAATTTATGCATGGCGTTGACAATCGAAAAAAAAAGTTGTTGACGTAGCTTAAAAAAAATATTATAAAACTGAAGTGGGAAATTTGAAAATACAGAATCTCTTAATATAAATTTGCTGAGTAGCTTTTTGAGGATTAAGCCGAGGTTTGAATAGTCAAAATACCAATAAACTAAAACTCTAATTTTAGATAGAAATTGGGCTAAAGGCTTAAAAGAGAGATGATAGAAGCCAATATTCTTATTTTAAATGATAACCCCCAGGAGAGAGAGCTTCTTCAAAGAATTTGCAGCAGCGCGGGAACAGTTTATCTGGCTTCTACCTTAGCCCAGGCTATTTCTTTTCTTGAATCAAAGAATATTCACGTCCTGGTGGTCAATTCTCGATTTGCTTCTTATTCTTCTCTTAAGGGCCTTTTAAACAAAGCTACCAGCCTGATGGTCACCGGCTCTGACGAAGAAAAAATTAAAGCCATAGTCAAAGGCTGGCCGCTGAAGCGATATGTTGATTATTATCTGATGCCTCTTTCTGCTTCCAATAATAGGGATTTTCTAAGAGTTATGCAAGCCGCTGTGGAACACGCTTCCCTCCATCTCCAAGTAGGAGCTCTCCAGCGAAGAGTTGAGCGAACTGAAATTGAACTCCAAGATGCTTATTCAGAGATAAAGGAGATAAAAAACATCATTAACGAAAGCGTCATCAGAGAACTGGAGAAGCGGATTGAGCTTGAGGCTAAATATATCTGGTTTAAAAAAGAAAAGAAAAAGCTCGAGGAAATTTTAAAAGACCTTTATACAGCCAATGACGTCACCAATCTCCTTGATATTGTTTATGATATTAAAGGCATTGTTCGGGCCCAGGGAATTTCCCTTTATATCCTGGATGAGAACGAAACCCTGGGTAAATATCTAAAGCCTCTGGTCTTGGATGATTCTTTTCTCTCCCATGCTGATTTTGCCAAGCATGTGGTCCTCATGGACAGTCAGGATTTTGCCGCTTCTGTGGCTCGCTACGGCCAGGAAATTAACACTTCTGATCTTACTTACGACAGTCGCCTTTCAAAAAGGTATATAGAGCAGCTTAAATATCCGTTGAGGAGCATCCTTTCGGTCCCCATCATGCACCAAAACCAGGTTATTGGAGTCCTGGAAGTTTACAATAAGCTCAATCGTAAAAATTCGCGGCCCAAGCCCTTTACCAAAGAAGACCAGCAGATTCTGCGCACCCTATCTGAACATATTGCCATTGCCATTACCAAGTTGAACCTTATTCAATACGACGCTTTAACCGGGCTGCTGCGGCCAGATCCTTTCTTTGAAAAGGTCATCCAGAAAATCAAATACGAAAGGAAGCGGCGGCAGGAAGAAGCATCTTATGCCATGGTGATGGGTGATGTCGACTGGTTTAAAAATTATAATGATCGCAACGGCCATGAAGCCGGCAACCGGCTGCTGCGGGAGCTGGCCAAAATCCTTAAAACCTCAACCCGAGAGGAAGATATAATCTGTCGATATGGAGGAGAGGAATTCCTATTTTTCCTGTCGGGAGTTAAAAATATGGAAGAAGCCTGCCGCATTACTGACAGGCTGCGCAAGAAAATTGAGGAACATTATTTCGATTACCAGGAATACCAACCCCGTAATAACCTGACTATGAGCTTCGGCATCACTTATTTCACTGGCGAAAGCTTCAATAATCTGGAAAAAATAAGTAAGAATGACCTGAAACGTTTTGCCAACGAAGCTGATATGGCTCTGGCTGAGGCTAAAGGTAAAAAGGCCTCATTTTTGGTTGAAGGCAAAGGGAAAGAGACATCAATGTCAAAAAATAAAGTCTGTGTTTACTATAAGCGCCAGAACGGCCGGGTGAAAGAGGAAGTTATTGAATCCTACCAGCATAAATTCGTCGAAGAACGCCGCCGATACAAAAGATTTTATACATCGACAATTCTCATTTTCAAGACAAACGGCAGCAATAAAGTAACCAAGACCATAAACTTAAGCCTGGGTGGAGCTAAGATTTCTACCGATTTAAAGCTGCCGCTGGCTCAGACGCTGGATATCATGCTTATCCTGGGCAACAATGCCTGCCAGCTAAAAGGAGATGTCGTCTATTCAGAGAAAGCAGAAGGAGAATTTTACCGCTATTATTCAGGACTGCGCTTCCGTGATTTATCCTTTGAAGACAGGAAAATTCTGGAAAATTATTTTGCCTCGCTCAGAGCGAAAGAATCATCTCTGAGCCATTAACCTGGTTTCTTGAATTGTAAATCGTTAATCGCAAACTGTAAGGCCCGCTGTCCCCAACAAACCGTTTAAATTAATCATATTGTTGTCTGTAGGGTATGCTATCGCTAGCAGACCGTTAATTTAATTACATCATCATCTGTATGCTCCTCTGTCCCCAGCGAGCCGTTGACATGGCATTGACAGCTATTCGTTAATCATTTTTAATTGCCTATTTCTTAACCGCTAACCGCTCGGAGAGCTGTCCTTACAGCAATTAGGGAATGTTGATATTATGTGCGGTAATGAAAATAGCGCAGGTTGTTCAATTTAAATGAATGTTCCCTATACTTTGGGGATAGGTCAAATATTCAACTCATTTATGATTGATTTCAGGTAAAGGGCAGGAGGGGTAATCCGGGTATAATAATTATTCTTCAGGTTTTTAGCATATTTTTCAAAATGAGTGAAATCATCCTGGTTGCTCCAGTTTTCCATACTTAACTTTTCTAAAATATCCTTAAGAACATCTGTGTTAATTATTTCCATAGTGTATTTAGGCAAGGAACAATTCTCTTTTTCGCACATTCTTACACTGTGGAGAATGACTTTCCGCAGCCCTTCCTGGTAGCGGATGATTTCCTGCTTGATAAAAAACTGATCCTTGGGAGATTCTGTCTCGGCCAGCTTTAAATAAAGCTTTTTGGCTTCGTCCAGGCTATTGGACACGGCTGAAATTAAACTTTCGCCATCAAGAATCATCTTTTCGTCTTTTTGAAAATAGCTTATTTCTCCGTTGTCCTCAGTCTTTTCGGATCTGCGGTAGTTTTCTAAGGTTTCAAAGGCATCCTGAAATGATTGCTCAGAAACATACGAGGCTTCTTCCCCTGCCTCTGGAGGAGTTGGTTCAACCGGCTTCATTTCAGAGGGTTTTTCCTCTTTGGCCTCACCAGGTTTGAATTCTTCAGCTTCTTCTTTAGCCCCAGGCGGAACTTCCTCTGCTTTTTCTTCCTCTTCAGCAGGCTTCTCTACTCCCGCTTCCTGGCGGGCTTCCTCCTCTACCTTCTCTTCGACAACTTCACTCAGCTCCTCTATTTTTTCTTCTTCGAGTGCTTCCGGAGAGGTCAAGAGTTCTTTTATTTTGCGCAGTTTGGCCAGCTCCTGCTCTAAGTTTACTTCTAATTCTCTGTGTTCATTGGCCTTCATAACTTCAGCTACAATACCAAATCTATCTTCCAGATCTTTCTTTAAAGCTGTGGCTTTTTCTTCAGCTTCTTTATTGAGTTCATCCAACTTCTGATTGATTTCGCTTACTTGCTTAAGTTCTTCAAGGGTTTGAGCTGTCAATTTTTCGATTTCTGTTTGGAACTTAATAGCTTTGTCCAGGTGGCCTTTTATTTTTTCTTTTAACTTGGCCTTATTATTTTCAAATTCCTTAATGGTATCGCGGTAATTTTTTAAAGCCTTCTTTTCCTCTTCAAACTCTTTTTCAATCTGCTCAAGCCTTTGCTGAGCTTCTTCCTTTTCCCTTCTAATTCTTTCTTCAAGCTCTTTTTCTATTTCTTGCTTCTTTTTAGATAGAGCCTCTCCTAATTGATCTTCAATCTCTTCAATAATCATAGTCGACTCTTTAGCTATATCCTTAGATTTTCCCATTTTATGTCTCCTTAGCCTTTTTTATTATATTATTATTCTCGGCTATTCCTGTCAAGGACAAGTACTTTTGGATCTTCGAATTGTAATAAAATGATTGAGGAGCAAAAGGCAGGAGAAAAAGCGGAAAGCCTAAGCCACAACGTAAACCCCAATACTTAAAAGGTAAATTGTAGATTGTTAGCGGTGAATAGCAAGGGAGAAAGCCTAAACGGTGAAACAGAAAACGGAAAGAGGAAAATTTAAAAGTTGAAGGTGATAAAGTAATAACAGGAAATTGGTAAGTCAATATTTTAGTCAACAACGAATTAATGCTCCTCATTAAATCTGTGCGTTGTTCCTTATTAATCGCCATTAGGACTGATTTATCTTGTCAGATGGGTTTAATTATTTCAATCGCCTCTAGAGACGATTTTCCTGGGCATTTTTCCTTTTTTTTCCTCATCTTTAAAGGTGAGAGGCAATCACCGGGACCCAATGGGGTCAGACCTTCATAAGTTTCATAACTTTAATTTTTAAAATAATTGTAAGGACTTTTGTGTCATGCAGGCCTACGAGATGTATCAATAGAGAGGTGTAAGTTATGAAACTTATGAAGGTCTGACCCCATTCATTTTATTTATCCTTGAACATTGGCGGGAAAAAAGGTATAAGAAAGTTTAAATGATGGCTATTAAATCATTTCCATACTCATATTTATTAATTCTGAAACTCTAATTAATAGCTAAAGATTATCATTTTTAATATGAGCAGCTGGCAGAGAGTAAATAAACCTGAGACATTAGCAGACTCTCTCTCAAGCCACAAAGGAGGGGGCTGGAAATGAAACCAAAAAAAATACTTATCGTCGAAGCTAATAACCACAGGAGAAAAAAATTGGCCAAGCATCTGGCCGATTTGGATTTCGCTATAAAAGAAGCTTCTTCCCTCTCCGAAGCCAATCAATATCTTGTCGCTCCTGATAATTTTTCTCTTTTACTCCTCAGCTTATCCCGTTTTGATGAGCTTCAGCTAAAAAAACTCCGCCTTCTAAAAAGAGCCAATCCGAGGCTTGGCCTTATTCTTCTCTCGCGCCTTCAAAACCCTAAACTAGCTCTTTCTTTATTGGATAAGGGGTTGGTGGATTACATTACCTCTCCCCAAAATCCAGCGGCCATCTATTCAGCCATCAAAAGTGAATTTCAGAAAAGAGAATTAATTAAAGAAAATCAATTATTTAGGCGCTCACTTGACAGACTGCATTCAAAACAAGAGAAGAATCATCAAAGAGCTTCTGACCTAGAAGAGATTTATGATGCCACCCTGGAAAACCTGATGACGGCCCTGGACTTAAGAGATGTGGAAACCTTCGGCCATTCCAAAACTGTGGCCAAATACAGCTTAGTCCTGGCTGAAATCTTGGGCATTAATGATAAGGAGCGGCTTGATAATATCAAAAAAGGGGCTCTCCTCCATGATGTGGGTAAAATTGCCATCCCTGATTCTATTCTTAAAAAACCAAGTTCTTTGTCACCACAAGAATGGAAAAAAATAAGGCTTCATCCTGTTTTGGGTTTCGGTTTGATTAGAGATATAAATCTGTTTAAAGAAGTAGGTAATATTATTCTTTATCATCATGAACGTTATGACGGCCAGGGTTATCCACACCAACTTAAAGGAAGACAAATTCCCCTTGAGGCCAGGATATTTGCCCTGGCTGATGCTCTGGATGCTATTACTTCCCATCGTCCTTACCGTAAGGAAAGGAGTTTTCCTGAGGCCCGTCAGGAAATTGAGGATAATTCCGGCAGCCAATTTGATCCAGAAGTAGTCAAGGCCTTTTGTTCTGTTAGTCTGGAGATGTGGAAGAAGATTCGTTTACAAACGACCAAATTCCTGCCAGCATTCGAAGATTTCAGGGAATTGCTAAATAACAGTAAGGTGTGAGGAGTGAGGAGTAAGGCCCGCTATCCCTAACGCTCCATCTAACCAACGCCTGTAGGCTCTGCTGTCCTCAGCATACCGCCCAACCTTTATCTGTAGGACCCGTTGTTCCCAATGGGCTGCAGGCCATACACATTACCCTCACTCTTCACCCTTCACTCTTTACTGCTACCACTCGGGGAATTCCGGCCAGGTCATTGTAGCTGGTCTTGGACTCCCAGCCTTCCCCAAATAGTAATAAAACCGCTTCTTTCTGGTCCTGGCCGATTTCAACCAGCAGCCAGCCGCCTGGCTTTAAAAACCGCCTGACCCCAGCCACCAGTTTTTCAATAAATTCCAGACCTCTTTCGCCTGCGACTAAAGCTTTTTTTGGCTCATAATTTTTTATCTCGGCCGGCATTTTCACCCACTCAGCCTCAGTCACATAAGGCGGATTAGAAACAATAAAGTCACATTTCCCCTCCACTCCCAACCCTGCCAGCGGTTTAAACAAACTGCCTCTGACAAACTCTACATTTTTCATTCCCAGGCGCCCGGCATTAAACTCTGCCACTTTTAATGCTTTAAGGGAAATATCTGTGCCTATGATCCGATACTGCTGCCGCTCTTTAGCCAGAGCCAGAGCTATATTCCCACAGCCTGTCCCAATATCAACAACAATCTTCTCATTATTCGGATCATTATTCGCATCCAGCTCCAGCACTTTCTCTACTATTAATTCTGTTTCTGGGCGGGGAATAAAAACACCGGACTTAACCACCAGGGGCATTGACCAGAATTCTTTTTGCCCGATAAGATAAGAAATAGGGATACCTGCCTGGCGCCTGGCAATCAGCTTTAGAAATTGCCTTTCTTCTCTCTTGGAGACCGGCCTATCGGGACAGGCCAGAAGCTTTTCTTTAGAAAGGCCAGTGCACTTAAGTAATAAAAGTTTAGTTTCAATTGCAGGCTGGGCTGAAGATCGAAGAAAGCTTTTTCCCTGCTGAAAAAGCTCACTGACAGTGCTCAATGGAAACTTGCCTCAGGCTGTAGCTGCTTCTCTCTTGGCTATCATCTCTGCTTGAAAGTGAAGAGTCAAAGCCTCAATCAATTCCTCCAAATTTCCATCAAGAATAGAATCAAGCTTGTGAAGTGTTAAATTCAGCCTATGGTCAGTTACTCGAGACTGAGGGAAGTTGTAGGTTCTTATTTTTTCACTGCGCTCACCGCTTCCTACCTGGGACCTTCTGTTTTGAGCAATCTGCTGCTGCTGTTCTCTCTGGGCTATATCCAGGAGACGGGAGCGGAGAATTCTAAGCGCCTTTTCTTTATTGCGGTGCTGTGATTTTTCATCCTGGCAGGAAACGACCAAACTTGAAGGCTTATGAGTAACTCTGACAGCCGTGTAGTTGCGGTTTACGTTCTGACCTCCAGGACCTGAAGCCCCAAAAGCCTCAATCCGCAAATCTTTGGGGTCGAGTTTAACCTCAACCTCGTCTGCCTCAGGCAGGACAGCCACCGTTACTGTAGATGTATGAATACGGCCACTGGCCTCGGTTTGGGGAACTCTCTGGACGCGGTGGACGCCGCTTTCATATTTGAGCTGGGAATAGACTCGCTGACCGCGAATATTGACAACTATTTCTTTAAGGCCACCGATGGGAGAAAAGCTGGTACTCATAACTTCCAGCTTCCAGCCTTTTTTCTCGGCAAAGCGGGCATACATGCGGTAGAGATCCTGGGCAAAAAGCGAGGCCTCATCTCCACCGGCCCCTGCCCTTATCTCCAAAAAGACATTTTTCTCATCGTTGGGATCTTTGGGCAGAAGAAGTATCTTAAGTTCCTTTTTTATTTTCTCTTCTTTTTCAAGCAGAGTCCGTAATTCAGCCTCAGCTAATTTTTTAAGGTCAGTTTCAGAGAGGGGATCGGCCAGGATTTCTTCTGATTCTTGGATATCTTTTTTTATTTTAAGATAGTCGTCATATTTTTTGACAATGGGCTCCAGTTCAGCCCTTTCCTTGGCTATTTCTTTCATTTTGTGGGGATTAGAGATTAAGGCCGGATCAGACAGGGATCGGATGAGTTTCTGGTATTTCTCCTTTATATTGGCCAGTTCCTGGAGCATTGTTTTTATTCTTTGGGTTGACCATATTTTTTCCTGAATTTCTCGATGCGTCCAGCGCTATCTACAAATTTATGCTTTCCGGTGAAAAAGGGATGACATTGGGAGCAAATCTCCACCCTGATTTCCTTTTTGGTGGAGCGGGTAGTAAAAGTGTTTCCACAGGCGCAGGTCACTGTGCATTCTACATATTCAGGATGAATTCCTTTTTTCATTTGGGTATCTCCTTTATTGATAAATTATTATATCAGAGTGGACCGCTCGGAGCAACCTTGGTCTTGGCAACGTAAGTATCTT
>CAZEQD010000048.1:2075-15854 GCA_964514305.1 uncultured Eubacteriales bacterium | reverse complement strand
TTTTACTTCCAATCGCTACGGCCATAGCTTTCCTGAATTTACAGGCAAGTGGGATTTATATCGAGTCTGGTTAAAGCCCCAAAAGCCAGAATTTGATGAGGATAAATTCGAAAAATTGTTCGAGATCGAGAAGAAAGAAGCCGAGGAAAAGAAAAAGGGAAAAAAGCCTGCTGTGAAAATTCAATTTAAGCTGGAAAATTTAGACCGTCAGACTGAACAAGTTACTAATACCCTCGGCAACGACGGTGAATATGTTTTTATTCCTAAAGACCAGACTATCTATTTTGTTTCTAACATCGACGGCCGCAGCCATCTCTGGAAAACAAGCCTCAAAAAGAAAAAGCAAGGACTTTTTGAGGCCTTTATGCCCGGTATCTTAAATCCCAGCTACCTTCAAAGTGATCAAGACTTCAAATTTCTCTATTACCTGAGCCAGGGAAAAATCGGGCGTCTTGACCTCAAGGCTAAGTCAACTAAGCCAATTTCTTTTAAAACTAAAATCCAGGTTGATAAAACTGCTGATTACGAACAGATGCTGGCTGAGCTTTATTACACTCTTCAGCACTATTACTATGATCCAGACTTTCATCAAGTAAACTGGAATAAAATTTATGAAGAATTTCGGCCTGTCCTTCAACAGGTCCGGGAAGATCAGGATTTTTATGATTATGCCAACGAGATGATTGGTTATTTGAATTCTTCCCATACTGGCATTCACGGCCCCAGGAAGACGGAGATTGAAGAGCCGAGTGCTCATGTTGGAGCTATTTGGGAATTTATTAACAACAAGATTATCTTGAAGCGCCTTATCAAGGATGGACCTCTCTATTTTTATCGGGATCAAGTTAAGGCAGGGGATGAGCTGATAGCTGTCGATGATAAACATCTTCAGGCTTCTCAGAATATCTGGAGATATTTTAATGGCAAGCTAGGGAAAAGATTGAAGTTGACCTTCCAAGATCAAAAGGCAGAAAAAAAGATTGATATTTTCCTTAAACCAATTTCAGCCAGAGAAGAGAAAAACCTCTTATTAGAAGAATGGATTCAGAGCCGAAAAGAGTTAGTCAAAAAGAAAGCCAATGACCAGGTGGCCTATATTTATATGAGGGCTATGGGTCGCCGAGATCTAGAACGATTTCTCAAGGAGTTGGAGAGAGAAGCTGTGACTCGAAAGGCTTTGATTTTGGATCTGCGCTTTAATTTCGGCGGCAATGTTCATGATCGTGTACTTCAGGCTTTAACCAAACCTGTTTATGCTAAGTGGCGGATTAGAGGCCTCTCAGAGACAGTTCAGTCTACTTTCGGTTTCACCACCAAGCCAGTTATATTAGTTGTTAATGAAGTGACCTTAAGTGATGGCGAAATGACTGCCAACGGTTTTAAAACCTTAAAGAGAGGTCCAATTGTAGGCAACACTACTTATGGCTGGCTTATTTTTACTACTAGTGTCAGGTTGATGAATGGTGGTTCTTTTCGATTGCCATTCTGGGGATGTTTCACGCTTGATGGTAAAGATCTAGAAACAAGCGGCGGTGTAAAACCCGATGTGACTGTGATTAATGATTTAAATAATGAGCTTCAGAATCAAGATCCTCAACTGGAGAAGGCTATTGAATTAGCTCTTAATAAAGTGAAAAGTAAATAGTAAAGAGGCTTTAGGGCTAGGTATCCTTAATGGGTGCGTAAATTGTGAAGCGTAAATGAGAATATGTGTCTAGGGCCCGTTGTCCGCGGGCCAATTAATTATTTTGCGGACTGGTCGGAGCTGTCTTCATTGAAAAATCTGATTGAAAATATCCACCAAATTGAGAGCGTACTCAACTTCGGTTAAAGGAATTCCTTTTTCTTGGGCAATTTTGGTAAACCGTCCATCTTTATTGCTGTCTTTGGTGACGATAAGATAGTCAGCCCAGGGGGCTACTGTATCAATCATTTTTTCATTGTCGCTGCCTGGGGCTCCTCTTTTGGAAGTACCGCCGACATGAACGGCAATAATAAAAATTTTCTGCTGGCGGCAGTAATCAATAATTTTCTTCAGTCTTTGGATTTCACTTTCTACGGTTAGACCCGAAGCACCCATGCCTTTCAGGCTGGCTCCTATGGCAAAAATAATTGTTTTGTAAGGAGTGCCAGTTGGGAATTTGTTTAAATCGGTATGAATTTCGACATGGAAGCCAGGGCCGGATTTTTTCCCGGCTAAACCAACTCCAGCCTCAATCATAGCTACTGTTGGCACATCACAGTAATCATAGCCTATTTTTGCCTCTTCGAGAACAATATTTAATGTTTCCACATCTGGACTCTGGCCGGCCGAAGTAGTCAGGACAGGCAGTTGGGCTTTGGGGATTTTAGTTGGGGCTGTTTGGGCAGAAGATAAAAAGACGAAAAATACAGCCGCTAATAACACATATAACATTGATCTTATTGATTTTTTCATTTAAGCATAATCTCCTTTTATAAAACGTTAAGGGTAAAAAACCCTTTTTTTAATGTCCCTATAGTTTTATTTACTCTTTCTTTTCGGGCCGGGGAGTGAGTTTATTGTATTTAATAAGCTCTTTCAACCACCATTCAGGGTATTCCAAGCGCAGCCTTTTCCTATTTTTAGTATCATATATCCAGAGATGATTATATTTAACTAAAAGCTGATTGCCTAATTCCCACCAGGCTTTAATCACGCTCTGGGCATTGCTTAGGCAGTAATTGGTTAAAAATTCCTGAGCTAAGGCTGGATCCTGCTGGAAGAGTTCGGCTGCGGCTTTATCGATAGCTGACGTTCTTTTAATGGCAGCTCCTTCCCACTTTTCCTGAGCTTTTCTAACATCCTCAATAGCCAGCGAATAAACAACCTGAGTATGAAAGTCAACATAATCAAAGGCCCAGCGAGCTGAGTCTTTGTTGAATACCCAATGATCTCCAATTTGGAATGATTTGGGAATAGCTGTTACACCCGCATAAAAAGGCATAAAACAGGATGTATCCTGGGCGCCGAAAGACAACCAGACGATTCCCCCTATGGGATTAGGAAGCCAGTCTCTGCACTGAGTTACGGTTACATATTCAGCTCGGTTGACACTGATCCCTCGGGGAAGGCTGTAACTCTTGCCCTCAATCTTAAAACCATAGGGAAGATGATTGGGATTGCTGAAAGGTCCCCCTTGAAGGCCTCTGCCTGGAAAAAATTGAGTGTTGTAATATTTATCCCTTGTCATATTGATGACATCTTTAAATGAGATTTTCTTATCGGGTTTGATAGAGAAGGGAAGTTCCATATTGGGAGTCTCAGGGCTGAAATTGTGAGATGGAGCGACGAGGCTGAAAAAGCGCCAGAGGCGAGCTCTTGAACCACTGGAGCTGCTGGCACTGGCTTCAGTTGGACAGTAAGCTTTCTTCCAGCTGAAAGGTTCACCGCTCTTCGGGTCAAAATAACCGTGCTCGACTGCGTAGGAGATGACATTAGAAGAGGCCATGAAATAATCGGGATTTTTGAGGTCAATCTCTCCAATTCTTGATTCATTGGGACAGATGCTGACATGATCATCCGGCACTCTCTGGGCACACCAGATAGCCCCTGGCTTGCCACTCTCAGGAGTCCAGAGTGGGCCGACAGGCATGATTTCGAAAATCCAGACTTCATTCGGGTCGGCCACAGCCAGCATTTCACCTGTGTCGGTAAAACCGTAGCCATATTTTTCCCCCAGGGAGCCCATTAATTTAATTGCTTCTCTGGCTGTTTTACATCTTTCCATGGCCAGCAGGGTGAGCATGGTTATATCCATTTTGGCGGTGGGAGTCGGATTCTCCATTTTAGGCCGGCAGCCAATGGTCGATTCACCCATGGCCAACTGTTGATCATTCATATAACCAAACGCTCCATGGAGATAGCCATAAGTATGGGCAGGCTGTGGTAGTTCAATGCCTGTTTCATTTTTCTTGATAATCTCCCATTTAAGGCCCATTTCTGGAGGAAAGGCTATAAACTGGTCAATGTGATAAACTTTGCGCATTTCTCCCGGCTTATGATCAGCAGCCGGCACATAGCGCCAGGTCCAATCACAAACACCGCAGTCACAGGTATGGGTGGTCATAACCGAACCATCAGTAGAAGCTTTCTTGCCGACTATGATTACAGTACAACCGTCTAAGGGATAATCTGCTGCCAGTTTTTCATTTTGAGCGGGCTGATTTTGACTGTTAGTAAAAGCAGCGAACAGGGCCAGTGACCCTACCAAGAGAATAACCAATAAAAGTGACTTTTTTAGATTCACTCAAAACCTCCTAGTTTTAATGAAAAGTTTAAGGTTTATAATAGAATTGTTTTTGATTTTAAACTTTAAACCTCCCATTCCGTTCTTTAAACTTTCAACCTTAAACCTTTAACTAATTCATTATTCATAATAAATCCGGTCTTTGCTGGCTTTCTGGGGGTTATGAAAATAATGGCCGACACCATTCTTAACTACTTCTGCATAGCGCGGAACCTGGCGAACTTTTATGGCCCTTTCTGGAAACTTTCTTGAAAATTGGCGCATTAGCTCTAAAATGACTGAACAGTGCTGTCCCACTCTCTTGGCCATCGGCCAGCCCGACTCATTATAGGGGACGAATAATTTCCCCTTTTTAGCCAGACTAAGGAGAAAAGGATCTTGGCCGTTTAGGAGTAAATCAACGGTTTTAGGTCCTGTAGGCTGATCGAGGAAGGGAACCGGAGCTTCAATAAGAAAAGGCATGGTATCTGAATAATCGCCAATTTCTCGATGGGAAAGCCCTCTAAAGCCTGAAGGGGATGGTTCCACATGATTATCAAATCTTTCCATGGCCTTGACCGTAAGTGATGTTAAAGTGGCAATTCTCATTGATTTTTCAGGAGCAACGATGCAATTGGTTACTGGGAACATGGTTTCAGCTCCATGGATGTCAAGAGCCATATCTACTTTTTCTTCTCGTAAAATTTGCATGGCCGCATAAGTTACCTTCTCCATGAGGGGGCCGTTAGGTCGGCCCGGCCATGTTCGGTTGGTGTTGCGAATATCAAGATAAGAGAGGAGTTGCTTTTCTGGATAGTGAATGTAAACATCAGGATCTGGCCATTGGTCAAGAGGAGAGGCATTGCGGTTTCCCATCCTGAATTTTTTTTGTCCCCAGTCAGTATCAATGGCAAAATAGAGAGGGTAGCCGTCACCAGGTTTGGTATTACGGCCCCCGCTGTTGTTGAATTGAGGAATAACAATCAGAGTGCCTTTATCTACCACTGCATTTTCGACAAAGATGAGAGCCGTCAAGATAGCCACGGGCTCGTTGGAATGGGTGTTGCCAATGATGAGCATTTTGCCGCCCTTTTCCTTTCCTTCCAGGAAAAAAACATTGGTGTCAGCAGCGGTTCCTTTTAGCTCAGAACAAAATTGGCTGAGCTTGGCGACTTTAGTCACGCCTGGGCCGGCCACAACCGGGACCATGTAATGGCGGTGGTGATAGAGCTGGAAGCTGGCTATAGTCATGACTGCCGCTAAAATGACAATAAGGATGGTCTTTATTCTCCATTCAAAGCTCATCTAAAGCACTTCCATTATTTAATAAATTAGCTCTATTTCAGAGTGAAAATAGTTTGATTCAAGCATATTCATATTATTTATTTAATTCTAAAAATCCTGAGAATGAGTGGAATTAGAACTAGAAGGTAAAGGATCATATTGTCTGCATTTTTTTCTCTAATAAAATTCCAAACGACTACAGCTATCAGGTAGAGACAGATGGCGTAATAAAGGAACATAATTAGAGGCATAAAGTTACTCCTCTCGATTTTCTTTTTATTCTATTCATTGAGTTTCGTTTTTTGCTTCACTCAATTTATAGTTAAATATAAACATTGTACTTTAAACTTTCAACCTTAAACCATTAACTACTTTAAGCGGTCTGCTGCGGACCGGAGACCCCATTGATTACATTTCTTTTCTTAACCTCTCTCTTTAAATATTCAATCTTCAAGATTTAACTTTTAACTTTAAACTTTTCGCTTTCAACTTTCTTACATGCTCCATCTGACAAGAAATTCTAAATGGTTGCTGAAAACTACCATCAAAATGCCGACCAGTGTGATCACAATCCAGGGGATCCAAGCGGCTCGCATAAAACTCCAGTAAGAACCCTTATATTCAGAGACCATGGCGCTTAATCTTCCGATAAGGGCTGTCGGCGGCAGTCCATCACCCAGAGGCCAGAGCAGGGTCAATCCGGCGATGGCAATAGTGGCATGAAGGCCGATTGAATCTAAATACCAGATGAGAGGAATGCCAAAAACAGCCGCAGCTCCATAGGTTAAAACTCCTTCCGAGACAGGAATTATTATAGCTAGAGAGATAAAGAGGATGATGAGAGGTGTGCTGATGACAGTAAAAGAAAGGAGCCCTCTTACTCCAGTGGCAGTCATAATTTGCTGCAGCATTCCGACCACAACTATGGTAGCCAGAAGCGGCAGCAGCCGCTTAACCGTATCTCGTGAAAGTTTTAGAATATTTATTTTTTTGGGACTTAAAAGCAGGGCTACAGCCGCTGCTATAACAAATTCCAAAGGCAAACCCAAGATAGGGAAGCTAAAAGGCCAGATTCGGTAAGTAATGACCAGGCCGAAAAAGACTAAAAACGGTAGCAATATTCTCCACCAGCTCATTTTTGCTGGAATTTCAGGCATTTCTCTCAGAATTTTCTCTCGATCTGTTTCTCCTTCCTTTTTCCATCCTAGGAAAAGGACAGTAAAAGTCCCCAGCAGCAGGACAGGAATGGCCAGAGGAAGTTCGAAACCTACATAAGGAATAGCCGTCCCGGCACAAGTAATCATAGCCCAGATGTTGACAGGAGGAGCGGCCGCACTCAGGCCAGCGACAATGAAGAGAATGGCAGCCACCTTTTTCTTGGGGATACCTAAATAGCCCAAGGCCAAGGCAGTTGGTGCTCCAACTACCAGCAGAGAGACACTGCCTGCACCAGTTAGAGCCCCAGGTATAAGGATAATGATCATCAGCACAAGCAGGGCAATAATTCTTAGGTTGTAGAAATATTTTATAGTTGCCCGAACTACATAATTAACCCCACCTGATTCACTAACAATGGCCATGAATATAGTAGCTGTAGAGAAGACAAGCATTACATCCAGATAAGTAAAGCTGCCTTCAATAAGATGGCGGGCTAGCTGGGAGATGGCTGGCGTACGTGTTATAGCTCCAGCCAGGCCTCCAGCCAAGGTTGAAGCCAGCATGCTCAATTCTACTGATAGCTTTCGCCATTTGGCCACTGCATAAGCAACAACCATAACTAGCAGGATGAGGCCTATGTGGAGAATTTCAGTCTGAAGGGATACAGTCATTTATCTTAGCAATTTTACCTTTGGCTTTTTGGCCTAGTCAAGGAAAAATAGTGAAAATTTAGCATCTTTTTTGCAATTTAGAAGGGAACTTAAACTATTTCTTTTTTTTGAACTTCTGCATCAGGTTTTTTTGAGCAGGTCTTTTATATTTTTTGACTTTAAAGTAATCAGGTTTTTCTTGGACAGTCCAAACATTATTAGTGGTATCAACATCAGCTGTTTCCAGGAAAGGATCAAGAGTAATATGACCTATTTCTTTTTTGGTTATAAATATTTTAGCTACGTGCTCATTATTCTTCCGCCATATTTCAGCCGGTATTCTTTTGACTTCTTTGGAACCGTCTCTATATTCAAACTCAAGAATAACGGGCATCACCATTCCCCCCAGGTTGGAGAGGGAAATCTCATAATAATTATTGTCTGAAGTAAGGAGGACTCTTTCCTCATCTGAGAGTGATTTGAAATACTCTTTATATTTTTTTTCTTCTTCAGGAGTTACTTGAAGTGGATTATGTTTATCATAGAAATCAAGCAGTGATTTATCCTTTTCCACTTCTGTTTGTTTTATTTCTTTTTTATTGCGGATATTGGTTATATAGCGAAGCCTCTTTTGATTTTTTTTCTCGTAAGCTATAGATTTGGCTAAAGCAGGTTCTCCTGTGTTTATTTTATACCATTTTACGTTATCTATAGCTAGGTCTACCTCATCTGTACCGAAAAACCAGCCACGCCAGAACCAATCAAGGTCTAAGCCCGAGGCATCTTCCATGGTCCGGAAAAAATCAGCCGGCGTTGGGTGTTTAAATTTCCAGCGGCGGGCATATTCTTTAAAGGCGTAATCAAATAATTGGCGACCCATGATGGTCTCCCGCAGGATATTAAGCCCAGCTGCAGTCTTGGCATAATCATTACTACCTACATGAAGATCAGAATCAGGAGCAGTCATTATAGGAGACATACTCTTTTTGTTCCCTTTCATATAATCAATGATTGTATAAGCCGGGCCTTCTTCCTCAGGAAATTTGCGGTCCCATTCCTGTTCAGCCAGGTATTGGAGAAAAGTATTTAGACCTTCATCCATCCAGGCCCACTGCCGCTCGTCGGAGTTGACTATCATTGGAAAAAAATTATGTCCAAATTCGTGTATGACGACGCTAATAAGGCTGTATTTTTGACGCTCGGAATAAGTTCCATCGGGCTCACATTTACCACCATTAAAGGCCACCATCGGGTACTCCATACCTCCGCCTGCCCCAGTTAAGACAGAGATAGCTTTGGGATAGGGATAATCGAAGGTAAATTTAGAGTAAACTCTTATGGCATGAGCCAGGGCCTTAGTTGAGTATTTTTCCCAGAGGGGATTACCTTCTTTGGTGTATAAAGACATGGCCAATACTTTGCGCTTTCCTAAAGGGACAGACATGGCGTCCCAGATGAATTTGCGTGAGCTGGCAAAGGCAAAATCCCGAACGTTTTCTGCCTTAAAAATCCATGTTTTTTTAGTTTTGGCTTGCTTTTTCTCTTTTTTGACCGCTTCTTCTTGACTGACAATTAATATAGTTTTGTCAGTAGTCTGCCTGGCTTTTTCCAGCCGTTTTAGCTGTTCGTGCGTGAGCACCTCTTGGGCGTTTTGAAGAAGGCCAGTAGCTCCGACTATATGGTCAGAAGGCACTGTTATTTTAATCTGGTAATTTCCAAAGGGAAGAGCGAACTCACCACTGCCCAGGAACTGTTTATGCTGCCAGCCTTCAGTTTCATTATAAACAGCCATCCGGGGGAAAAACTGAGCAATGGCAAAAACACAATTTCCATCTTTTTTGTAATAATCGAATCCTGAACGTCCTCCCATTTTCGATTCATCGTTTATGTTGTACCACCATTTTATTTTAAAAGAATAATTTGAATGAGGCTTTAAGGGAGAAGGAAGATCTACTCTCATCATAGTCTCTACTATCTTATAGGGTAAGTCTCTGCCCTCTAAATCCTTAACATATTCAATCTTAAAGCCTCCATCAAAGTTAGTTTGCAGTCTTTCTAAATGACGGAAACTCATTGTTTCCAAGATATGACCCGTGCTTGTTTTGGCGGCCATTGAATTCCTGGCTCTTATGTTTTGGTCGAGCTGAAGCCAGAGATAGTCGAGTGTTTCAGGGGAATTGTTAAAATAGGTAATGGTTTCTGTTCCGAATAAACGCCTTTTATTTTCGTCCAGTTCAACTGACATCTCATAATCAGCCTGCTGTTGCCAGTATTTGGGGCCAGGAGCACCAGAGGCTGTTCGGTACTGGTTAGGGGTTGGGAGTTCTTGATAAAGCTGTCGGAACTGGTTTAAATGCTTGGTTGATTGAGCTGAGGTGAGGATAGTACTTAACAAGAGAAAGGAAATAATTAAAATAAAGAAGATAAAAAACCTATTTTTAAACATTTAGCACCTCCATCTATTTTGATTATTAGCAAGTCTGACTGGCAAAAACCACCTTTGGATTTTTTATTTTAATCCTTTGGAAGGTTTCACTTTTTTCTCTAAGATCCAGAGGAATTAAAAATGGAATATATCACAGCTCTTTGGTCAAATCAATTGACTGGAAATTGACTCGAGTTTCCCCATTTTTTTGTGATTCCACTTGTCAATTTTGGTAATCGATAGAAATTAAATAAATCAGTCCTTCTTTAATTTAATTTTTGGGGGAATTCCTGATACTTTACTCATATTTCATTCATATATGATGAGGAATCAGTTTTATTCATAATCCCTCTTGGAATGAATTAAAAAGGTAATAAATCTCTTCAATCATTCCATACACTAGGATATATTTTAATTCAGGATCGTTTTATAAAACTTTTTGGTAAGAAATACGTTAAATTAAGTAGGAGAAATAAAGACTGGAATTTATATTTTTCCCGTTTTAGGCTTATGGATGGAGGATAAGATTTGACTAAATTTTTATTATGGCTGATTTTGTTGGTGATTTGTTGGCCACTGGCTTTGCTGGCTCTTATTTTATATCCCATTATCTGGATACTGCTCCTGGCCTTCCGTTTAATTGGGATAACGGTTGGCGCAGTCTTTGATTTATTTAAAGCTTTGATCACTCTTCCCGCCCGCCTCTTGAGGGGGCCAGGCAGGCCTAGGAGGCCAGCACCTCGGCTGCTCATTATTCCTATGGCAGTGGTGGGGGGATTTAGCCCTGGAGGCGGGGGAGGAGGCGGTGGAGGTGGGGGCACTGCTGGATTAGCTGAGAGCAAATAAACAAGAGTAAGTTTTTGCTCAAAAAGCGACCATCCTCAAGGCTTAATTTTATAACTGTGAGTAATAAAAAAAGTCATTTTCTTAAAATCTATTACTAGGAGTAATATGGTTCTTTCTTTATTTTGATTTATAAATAGAAGATGGGATTTTATGTTTTAAATATCTATAATGACTTGTGAGAACAAGAACGATGAATTGTTGGCTGAAGAAAGCTCTTATTTTAACTGTTTTGCTGGTGGGATTCTTTTTTTCTTACTGCCGACAAAAGACAAGCGAAGATCAGATTAAGGAACTGATAAAAAAAATAGGCACCTATGTTGAGCAAAAAGATACTGACAGAATAATGAGGTACGTGGCTTCTGATTATTCTGATTTTAAATCCCAGGATAAGAGAGAAACAAAGGCTATGCTCAATCAATATTTCAGCCAGTATAAGGGAATTGTCATTAATTTTCTGAGCACGAGAGTGAAAATGATTGAACCTTCCAAAGCAGAAGTTCAAACAGAGATAGCCTTATCTTCAGGAGCAGCCAAAATTTTCCGTAAGCTGGTGAAGATATCGACTGATAATTACCGCTTGAGAATGAAATTAATAAAAAAGAATAACAACTGGCTGATTCAGTATGCAGAGTGGAGATATGTTAGCCTAGACCAGATGTTTCCTGAGTCTTTAAAAATTTTGGAGAAGATTTTTGGGGCAAAATTTTCTAATGCTCCAAAAAATTAATAATCAACTTATATTTGTTCTTGATTAATAGAACTTATGTTAACCTTTTCTTAAGATGAAAATGAATTTGAAGGAAAAAATCAGTTTGGACTTCAGGGATAATTTCTGGTAATAAAAATGTAAAGAGAAAGGAGGTAATAATGAGAAATAAAGTTAGAAAAGGCATGGTTATTGGTTTGGCTTTGTTATTTTTCAGCACTTATTTGGCTTGGCCTGAAACAAAAAGTTACAGGCTTTTGACTGAAGATACCTTCATGGAGATGGAAACTATTCGCAGTCCTAATATTTCCCCTGACGGTCAGCAGATTATTTTCAGCCGGAGCTGGGCTGATAAATTGGAAGATCGATATAACAGCAACTTATGGATAGTAGATGTAGAGGGAAGAAGGCTGCGCCAGCTTACTCAAGGCAATTGGCGGGACTCTTCTCCTGCCTGGTCCCCGGATGGAAAAAGAATTGCTTTCCTTTCAGATCGTGATGGGACTACTCAGATTTATGTTATGTGGCTCGATACTCATGAAGTAGCCCAGCTGACCCATGTTGAAAATACGCCCGGCAGTTTAAGGTGGTCCCCTGACGGCAAGAAATTAGCGTTCACTATGTACATCCATGATGATAGACCGCTGCTGTCGGTCAAACTACCTAAGAAGCCCAGAGGAGCCAAATGGGCTAAGCCGGCTGTTATAATCGATAGATTATCTTGGAGGAGAGATGGTCGTGGTCCTGTACCCAAGGGCTACAGCCATATTTTTGTCGTTGATGCAGTAGTCGGAGGGACTCCTAAACAGGTGACCTCTGGTTATTATTCTCACAGCGATCCCCAGTGGTCTTCAGACAGCAGCAAAATTTATTTTAGTGCTATTCGCAAGCCAGAAGCTGAGTACCTCTTTGGGGATAGCGAAATATATGTAGTTAACTTAAAAACCATGGCTATAAAGGCCCTTACTGATAGGAAAGGGCCAGATCGTACTCCTCGTATATCTCCTAATGGCCGCTGGATTGCCTATTCTGGTTATGATGAAAAGCACTACACCAGACATCTTTCTAACCTCTATCTTATGGATTCTGAGGGAGGAAATAAGAGGCTTCTGGCTGGAAATTTCCCTAATTCACCTTCGGCTGTTACCTGGGCTGCAGATAGTTCTGGCCTTTACTATCTCATGGCTGAAAAGGGCGTGTCTAATCTTTATTTTGTCTCTTTAAAGGGCAAGATAAAGAAAGTGACCGAGGGAGTCCATTATCTTTCTGGGTTGAGTTTAGCCCGTAATGGACAGGCTGCGGCCACCATCTCTGATTTTTATCATCCTGGTTATCTGGTTGCTTTCAAGCTCGAGTCACCCGAAAAATTTAAGAAGCTAGTGGATGTCAATGAGGATGTTTTGGCCAACGTCAAGCTGGGAAAGGTGGAAGAGCTATGGTTTAAATCCCCGGATGGTTTGGATTTGCAGGGCTGGCTGGTTAAGCCAGCTGAATTTGAACCTAACAAGAAATATCCGATGATACTTTATATACACGGCGGTCCTTGGGCCATGTATTCAGTCCGTTTTAGTTGGGCCTGGCAAAATTTTGCGGCCAATGGCTATGCGGTCTTATATATGAATCCCCGAGGGAGCACGGGCTACGGCCAGGATTTTGTCAACGGCATTCAATATTCTTACCCTGGTAAAGACTATGATGACCTGATGGCTGGAGTTGATGCCGCTTTGGCTAAAGGTTTTATCGATAAAGATAATCTTTTTGTCTGCGGCGGCAGTGGTGGCGGTGTTTTGACGGCCTGGATCGTTGGCCATACCAATCGCTTCCGAGCTGCGGTTTCTATGCGGCCAGTTATTAACTGGCATTCATTCGTGGGTACAACTGATGGGGCCAGCTGGTACAGGCAATTCGAGAAGTATCCCTGGGAAGATCCGACGGAATATGCCCTGCGCTCCCCGTTACATTATGTGGCTAATGTCACTACTCCAACTATGATTATGACCGGGGAAGCTGATTTGAGAACTCCCATTGGCCAAAGCGAAGAATATTATCGAGCCCTGAAGATGTTAAAAAAAGAAACCCTGCTGGTCAGAATGCCGGGTGAGTACCACGGGTGGAGGCGCCCTTCCCACAGATTACTCCAGCAGCTCTATCTCATGGCCTGGTTTGAAAAATTTAAAAAATTAAAAAATGTTTAAAAAATAAAAATAAAAAATGTGCTCAATAAAAAAAATCTAAAAAAAATGTGCTCAGACAAGCACAACTAATTGATATTAAATAAATTAGACTCTATTTATTAGCAGAAATCGGTCTTAAAATTAAAGTTTTAGGCCCAAAAACACAGCTTTAAGCGATTAAAGTAATATCAAGTTTATCATTTAAAACATTGTTTGCAGATTTTTTCTTACAGCATGTTTTTTGTGGGCAAAAAATGCGATTTAAGACCAAAAAAAGTGGGAAAATTGA